>DASWOO010001000.1:0-2745 GCA_036404335.1 Kofleriaceae bacterium | reverse complement strand
TCGGATCAGCCGCAGCAGGTCCGCGACAACGTCGAGCTGTTCATGAAGTCCTTGTACGAGGCGATCGTGCTGGTCGTGATCGTCGCGCTGATCGGGTTCTGGGAGTGGCGCACCGCGATGCTGCTCGCGCTGTGCATCCCGATCACGCTGGCGATGACGTTCGGGCTGATGCAGGCGTTCGGCGTCGACATCCAGCAGATCTCGATCGCGTCGCTGATCATCGCGCTCGGCCTGCTGATCGACGACCCGGTCGTCGCGAGCGACGCGATCAAGAGCTCGCTCGGCGCGGGTTGGCCGGCGCGGATCGCCGCGTGGCTCGGCCCGACCAAGCTGGCGACCGCGATCATGTTCGCGACGATCACCAACATCGCCGCATACCTGCCGTTCCTGACCCTCCCCGGCGACGTCGGCACGTTCATCCACTCGCTGCCGGTCGTGCTCAGCCTCAGCCTGGTCGCGTCGCGCATCGTGTCGATGACGTTCGTGCCGCTGCTCGGCTCGTGGCTGCTGCGCGCGCCGCGCCGGCCCCCGCCGAGCCCCGCCGAGCGCCGCAGCCGCGGCTTCGGCAAGCTGTACACCCGGGTCGTCGGCTGGGCGATCGATCACCGCCTGCTGGTGTTCGGCCTGTCGATCGCGCTGCTCGCCGGCGCCGGCGTGTACGCCAGGCGGGTCAAGTCGGCGTTCTTCCCCAAGGATCTGTCGTACCTGTCGTACGTCGACATCTGGCTGCCCGAGGACGCCACGCTCGGCGCGACCCGGCGCAAGGCGATCGAGGTCGAGGCCGCGATCCAGGACGGCGTCGCGGCCTGGTCGAAGCAGCACGACCGCGCCTCGGTGCTCGAGTCGATCACCGAGTTCGACGGCGGCGGCGGCCCCCGGTTCTGGTTCTCGGTGTCGCCCGAGCTGCAGCAGCTCAACTACGCGCAGCTCGTGCTGCAGGTCAACGACAAGGAGGACACCCGGTTCCTCGTGCCGTACCTGCAGGCCCGCCTCGCCCGGACCATCGCCGGCGCGCGCATCGACGTCCGCGAGCTCGAGACCGGCAAGCCGGTCGGGATCCCGGTGTCGATCCGGATCTCCGGCGAGGACATCCCGGCGCTGCGCGCGTTCGCCGAGCGCGCCAAGGCCGTGCTGCGCGCCACGCCGGGCGCCGTCCGGGTCCGCGACGACTGGGGCGCCGACACGTTCGCGGTCAAGCTCGAGGTCGATCCGGATCGCGCCAACCTCGCCAACGTCACCAACCTCGACGTCGCTCAGTCGTCGGCCGCGGCGATGACCGGCGCCACCGTCGGCCGGCTGCGCGACGGCGACCGCGAGCTGGCGATCATCAGCCGGCTGCGCCCCGAGGAGCGCGCCAGCATCGGCGACATCGAGAACCTGTACGTCACCGCGCAGAACAGCGCACAGAAGGTCCCGCTCGGCCAGGTCTCGCGGATCCGCTACGCGCTGCAGACCGAGAAGATCCGGCGGCGCGATCAGTTCCGGACGATCACGATCTCGGCGTTCCCCGCGGCCGGGCTGCTGCCGTCGGAGGTGATGCAGGCGGCCAGGCCGGCGCTCGACGCGCTGCGCCGGTCGATGCCCGGCGACTACCGGTTCGAGATCGGCGGCGAGGCCGAGGAGCAGGCCAAGAGCTTCCACAGCATGGCGATCGTGTTCGGCCTGCTGGTCGCGGCGATCTACCTCGCGCTGGTGCTGCAGTTCCGCAACGCGATCAAGCCGCTCGTCGTGTTCGCGGCGCTGCCCTACGGCGCGGCCGCGGCGGTCGTCGGCCTGGTCGTGATGGACGCGCCGCTCAGCTTCATGGCGCTGCTCGGCATCATCAGCCTGATGGGCGTGATCGTCAGCCACGTGATCGTGCTATTCGACTTCATCGAGGAGATGCACGAGCGCGGCGAGCCGATGCGCGAGGCGCTGCTCGACGCCGGGCTCGCCCGGCTGCGGCCGGTGCTGATCACCGTGGTCGCGACCGTGCTCGGCCTGGTCCCGCTCGCGATGCACGGCGGGCCGCTGTGGCAGCCGCTGTGCTACGCGCAGATCGCGGGGCTGTCGTTCGCGACGGTGGTCACGCTACTGCTGGTGCCCGTGCTGTATACCATCGCGATCCAGGATCTGAAGCTGATCGACTGGCACCGCCCGACCCGGCCCGAGGACGCCGCGCGCTAGATTTCACCGCGCTCTTACGCGTCGAGGACGGAAATCTACAGCCCGGGCTGCAAATCGCGCCCACGCGCACGGCTCGCGCCAGGCGCGCATATTGCGAACATCGTGGGTTGTGGCGAATCATGTTTTCATGGCCAGCAACCGCGCTGATTGGCTGATGGGTGGCGGCGAGATGGCCCGGCTGATCCGCGCCAAGGACTGGTCGGCGACGCCGCTGGGCCGGCTCGAGGACTGGCCGCAGAGCCTGCGCACCGTGGTCAACCTGATCCAGGCGTCGAACGCGCCGATCGCGCTGGCGTGGGGCCCCGGCCACACCCAGATCTACAACGACGGGTACTGGCCATGCTGCGCTGACAAGCACCCTGCCGCGATGGGCCAGGACTTTCGCGCATGCTGGGCCTCGGCATTTCCGGCGATCGGCGAGGCCTACGCGTCGGCGTGGGCGGGCCACAGCGCGTACTTCGAGAAGGTCCGGATGTTCATCGACCGCCGGGGCTTCCTCGAGGAGACCTGGTTCACCTACTCGTTCAGCCCGCTGGTCGACGAGTCCGGCGGGGTCAACGGCGTGTTCCATCCGATCAC
>DASWOO010000999.1:0-3176 GCA_036404335.1 Kofleriaceae bacterium | reverse complement strand
TTCGCTGCCTGCGCCTCGGATGGCGAGGACGGCATGGATGGCAAGGACGGCATGGACGGCGCGAACGGCAAGGATGGCGCCGCCGGCTCCGCGGGTGGCTCGGGCGAGGCCGGTCCCCAGGACGCCCTGCCCGGCCTGTACACGCTGAGCAACGCCACCGCGAGCAACCAGGTCTCGGCGTGGCTGCGCTCCGACAACGGTAACCTCAGCCGCAACGGCGCGTATGCCACGACCGGCAAGGGCACGGGCGCCGGCATCGGCAGCCAGGGCGCGCTGGTGTTCGACGACGCGACCCAGCGGTTCTTCGCGGTCAACCCGGGCGACAACAGCATCTCGATGCTGCAGCTCGGCGCCGACGGCCGAATCACCATGCTCGCCAAGGTCGCCTCGGGTGGCGTCAAGCCGATCAGCGTCGCCGTCCACGGCGACCTGGTCTACGTCACCAACTACGGCGACATCACCGCCGCGCAGGTCAACGCCAACGTCACCGGCTTCAAGGTCACCGGCACCAGCCTGACCGCGATCCCCGGCTCGACCCGGCCGCTCAGCATCACCGGCGACGCCCACCCGACCGACGTCGGGTTCTCGCCCGACGGCAGCTACGTCCTGGTCATCGAGCGCGCGACCAGCAAGCTCGACACCTTCAAGCTGGTCGACGGCGTCGCCCAGGCCGGCAGCTTCCAGGCCTCGTCCGGCCTCATGCCGTTCGCGTTCGACTGGAGCCCCGAGGGCTTCCTGCTCGTCGCCGAGGTCGGCGACGGCAGCGCGACCGGCTCGTCGGCGAGCTCGTACGCCCTGTCGGCCGCCGGCGCCCTCACGCCGATCACCGCCAAGCTGCCGACCAAGCAGGCCGCGGCGTGCTGGATCGTCTCGGTCGGCGGCTACGCGTACCTCGCCAACGCCGGCAGCGGGAACATCACGGGCCTCAACGTGTCGGAGACCGGCGCGCTGACGCTCCACGATCAGAGCGGCGTCACCGCGACCACGGGCCTGGGCGCCATCGACATCGCCGTGTCGCCCGACCGAGGCCTCCTCTACTCGCTGTCGACCTCCGACCACGCCATCCACCCGTATGCGATCGGGATCGACGGCGGCCTGACCGCGATGCCGGTGCTGGCGAACCTGCCGACGGCGGCCGTCGGCCTCGTCGCACGCTGAGCGCTACTTGGCCTTGCGCATGATGATCAGGTGGTTCGCGTTCTTCTTGTCGTAGTAGCCGAACCGGAAGCCGATGTCGCGCTTGGGCTCGCTCTCGAACTCGGCGCGCCAGTCCTTCTCGATGCTGCTGCCGGCCGGGATGTGCGGGCCGACGAACTGGCCGTAGGTCTCGTACTCGAAGCCCGCCGCCTTGCCCCACTTGGGGGCGACGCCGGTCGCGTCCGACACCATCCACTGGACGTGGCTGGTCAGGTAGTTGCGCATCGTCGAGAACGAGTCCCACGACAGCAAATAGCTCGCGGCCTTGGTCATGCCGGAGATCGGCCCCTTGAGCTCGAGGTAGCGCAGCGTGCGCGGATCGGTCTTGAGGTGATCGTTGTCGAGGTTCTGCTGGATGTGGCGGTAGATCTGGGTCCGGCCGCCCGGCTTGCGGAACTGGATCTCGACGTTGGCGAAGATCCGGTTGCGGGTGCTCGCCTTGGCCTTGCTCGGCGCGGGCGCGGCCGCGACCTCGGCGTCGTCGAGGTAGTGGATCTTGCCGTCGGCCTCGAGCTTGAAGTAGCGCAGCGCCACGACCTCGTAGCCGTGGATCTTCATCGCCGACAGGCCGAAGATCAGCTGGGTCGGCAGCGAGCCCTCGCGCATCGCGTCGATCATGTTGATCGTGTTGCTGAAGTTCACGCGGTACAGGAACTTGAGCTCGTACTCGACCTTATCGAGCGCGGCCTTGAGGTCCTTGCCCTTGAGCTCGCCGAGGTCGCGCGGATCGCCCGCGGGCTCGAGCGACATGGTGGTGATCTCGTCGGCGTCGGGGTAGACCGTCAGCGCGGTCGACAGATCGCCGCCGGAGAACGGGTAGACCACGCGCTTGGGCGCGTCGGCCGGGACGTGGGCGGCCATGAACGCGCGCGCCGGCTTGACCCATTGCTCGGCGTAGTCGGCCTGCGCCTTCTTGATCACGTCGCAGTGCTCGGCGAGCAGCTTGGCGTCGAAGTTCGGCGGCGGCGCGCCGTCGCCGCACGCGCCGACCACGAGCAACGCCTTGCCCTCGGTGGTGAAGTCATGGCCACCCGGGGACAGCTCGCCGGCCGGCGCGGCGGGCGCGGCGGGTGCGGCGGGCGCCGTGGCAGGTACCGCCGGCTTGGCGGGCGCTGCGGGCTGGGCCTGGATGGTCGGGGAGACGGCAGCCGACGCGAGGGCAGCCAAGGCGAACATGAGGGGGCGACGCATAGGTGCGCATCATGCAACGAACTTCCCCCCGGCGCTATTCACTGGCCGCGGACGATTTCGAGGTCGGGCCAGATGTAGGGCAGATCAGGGCCAGATCCGCGAGCCAGGGGTAAGGTCCCGGGCATGGCGGTCACCGATGCGCAGCTTCGAGAGATCCTGACCCGCTCGCCGACCATCGCCGTGCTCGGCATCCACAGTCGGCCGGAGAAGGCGGCGTGCTACGTCCCCGAGTATCTGCGCGACGTGGGCTATCGCGTGCTCGGGGTCAACCCGGTGTTCGCGGACCAGACCCTGCTGGGCGCGCCGGTGCGCGCGCGCCTGGCCGAGCTGACCGAGCCGGTCGATCTTGTCGACGTGTTTCGCCGCGGCGAGCACCTGCCGGCGCACGTCGAGGACCTGCTCGCGATGAAGCCGCGGCCGCGGGTCGTGTGGTTCCAGCTCGGGATCCGCAACGACGAGGTCGCCAGCATCCTCGTCGCCGCCGGCATCACCGTGATCCAGAGCCGCTGCATGCTGGCCGACCACCAGCGCCTCGGCCTCGGCGCGCCGCAGGCTCAGGGACGGTGACCGAGGGCCGCGAGCAGCGGCGCGAGCACGTCCCGATCCTGGCGCGCCTTGTGGGCGGCGGTGAACGCCTGCATCGCCCGGTCGAGCTCCGTGAGCTGGGCCTCGACCGCGTCGAGCCGCCCGTCGCGGTGGAGCTCGCCGCGGAGCTTCTCGCACACGTAGTGAATGCAGCGCGCCGGCCGGTGCGCGAGCTCGAGCGAGCAGCTGGCATGGCCGCGGAA
>DASWOO010000998.1:0-4831 GCA_036404335.1 Kofleriaceae bacterium | reverse complement strand
GGTCGGGGCGGAGCCCTCCTCGGGCGGCAGCGGGTCGCTGGTCTCGACGTGGGTCTCGAGCCGGGCGAGCAGCGCCTTGGCGCCGGCGTGCTCGGGCTGGGCCGCGATGATCGAGTCGGCGAGCGGCCTGGCGTCGGCCGGCTTGGCCTGCGCCGCGAGCACGAGCGCGAGGTGGAACCGGGCGCGGACGTCGCCCGAGGCTTCGAGCTTGCCGTCGCCCTGGTCGATCGCGGTGAAGCCGGCCTTGGCGTCGTCGAGCTTGCCGTCGTGGACCTGCTGCAGCGCCTCGGCCAGCGCGAGCTCCCGCGCCCAGTCCTTGTCGGCATTGCCGCGCGCGGTGTCGAGGTAACGCTTGGCCTCGCGCGCCGGCTTGCCCTGCAGGCGCAGGACCTCGGCCATCGCCAGGTTGGCGCCGGCGTCGTCGCCCGCGGCCTTGAGCGCGCGCTGGGCGGCGCTCGCCGCGTCGAGCACCAGCTGCCGGGCGTCCTTGCGCAGGCCGTCGGCCGCCGGCTTGTCGGCGAGCAGCGACGCGCGATCGATCAGATCCTGCGCGAGCTGCGCGGTCAGGTACGCGCGCATCGCCTGCGCCGGCGCGTCGGGCTTGCCGTCGAGGCCCTCGATCGCCGTGCGCAGCCGCGGCTCGACATCGGCGCGCAGCTCGCCGTGCGCGGCGTCGAGCGGCGAGCTGTCGGGCACCGCCGGTGAAGTGTCCGCCGGCGCGGTCACCACGGCGGTCGCGTCCCGGGCCACGGGCTCGGCGCCGGCGTCCTTCGCGACGGCGACCGGCTGATCCGCGCCGCCGCGGATCACGAAGATGTAGACCACCGCCGCCGCGCCGCCCATCACCAGCAGCGCCATGACCAGGACGATCATCCCGGTGCGGCCGCCGCGCCGCGCGGGCAAGACGTCGTCGTCGTCCTCGAGCATGACCCGGCCGCTCTCGAAGCTCGACTCGGCGCCGGGCGCGATCCGCACCTTACCGGCGAACGCGGGCCCGTCGGGCACCGCCGAGAGCTTGCCGATGAACGGCGCCGTCGACGACGCGTTCGGCTCGGGCTTGACCGCGTCGGTCGCCCACATCGCGGTCGCCCGGCCGCCCTGCGGGATCGGCGGCGGCGTCGGGGCGGGCGAGCGCTTGGCCTGCGGCGGGGGCGGTGGCGGCTGGGTCGCCGGCCGGCGCGGCACCACGTGGCCGGTCGACGGCACGGTCTCGCTCGTCGCCTGGACCGCGGCCTGCGGCGGCGGGGCGGGCGCCATCGGCGAGCCGAGGATCGGCGTGCGGATCGCGCCGCGCGGCGGCACCGGCGGTGGCGTCGGAGCGCCGCGGAACGCGCGGGTCGTGCGCGGCTCGTCGTCGTCGGGCAGGATCGTCCCACCCGAGGCCTGCGGCGGCGCCGGGCGCGGCGTGGGCTTGCTGCGCTCGCGGTTGGCGCGGGCCTCGTCGGCGATCGTGAAGTACTGGCCGAGATCGACCACGTCGCCGAGCCGCTTCCAGGTCTTGCCGGTGCGCGAGATCAGCGACTCGCGGGTCACCACGTTGGTGATGATCCACTGCTGCAGGGTTGCCAGCTCGCGGCAGCTCTTCTGCTCGCCATTCTCCAGCCGGATCAGCCACTGGCGGTCGACCGTGGTCGGCGCCTCGTCGAGCGCCGAGGCGGCGAGCCGCTCCTCGGTGCGCTCGTCCTCGAAGATCGAGTCAGCGCGCGACGGCGGCGGCGGCGCGCGGGTCACCACCGTCGGCGCGGCGGCCGCGGCCGGTTTCTGTGGCTGTGCGGGCGCCGGCGCGCCGACGTTGGTCGTCGTGCGCTTGCGGACCCGGAACGTGTGGCCGCAGTTGGTGCACTTGACGGTGACGCCGCCGGGCTTCAGACGAGCTTCGTCCAGCTCGTACTCGGTTTGACACTTCTCGCAGCGGACGTCCATGAAGAGGTCGCAACCACGCAACGGCGTGTCTTGGTTTGCGAAGGTAGCACGGCGATGTGCCGGGTGCATCTCGTGCGCCCGCAACCATTCGACGAATCTCGGTCGCCTAGAGATCCCGCTCGAAGACCACGGCGCCGCTCTGCTCCAGGCAGCGCAGCCGGGTTAGGCCAGCGCCGTGCAGCAGCGCGGCCTTGCCGTCGATCGTCGGTCGCATCGCCCGGTCGGCGCACGACCCCGAGCGCACGTCGATCCGCGGCCCGGCGATCTCGACCCGGCCCCACAGCCGCGCCACGCGCAGCGCGCCCTCGAGCTCGCGCGCGGCCGTCCCGACATCCGGCGCCGCCTGGGTCACCGCGGCCGCCTGGGTCACCGCGACCGGCTGCGGCGCCGGCCGGGGCGCGGCGTGGATCGGCGTCGCCGGCACCGGCTCGGGGATGTCCGGCGCGGCCTCGACCGCCGGCTTGGCCTTGCTGCCCCGCGTGCCGAACACCAGGACCATCGCCGCGAGCACGCCCACGCCGAGCAGCACCGGCGCGAGCGGGAACCGGCGGTCCGGCATCACCGTGCCGCCGCCGGGCTCATCCGTCGCGCGCGGGATCCGACCGGTTGTCGTCGAGATCGACAGCGCCTTGTGGCACTTCGGGCACCGGACGTAGCCCGGCACGACGGCCACCCCGCATCCCGGACACACCGAGCTCATGGCCCGAACATAGCGCCGTCACTTCGCCGGCGAGAGTTTTTGGCGACGGCGCCCGGCAAACAGCAATCCAAACGTAATGCCACCTAGCAACATGCTGACGTCGGCGCGCTCGCCCGACGCGCTGCAACACCCGCCGCTGCCACTCCCGCCCTTCGGCGGCGCGCAGACCCCCGGGTCACTCGCCTTGGGGTAGATGTCACACATCGACTGGATGTCGTCGTCGGTGAGCGTCTCCTTCTTGGTCTCGCCCGGGTTCTGGTAGTTGTACATCGTCGCCTCGGTGATCTTCGGCGGCAGCGCGGCCGAGCAGTCGGGCACCGGCGCGCCGGTATTATCGATGCGCGGCGGATCCATCGGCGGGACGACGCACGGGTGCTCGAGGCCGTGCAGGTGGCCGATCTCGTGGGTCAGCGTGTTCTGCAGCACCGCGTTGGCCGCATCGCTCGGATCCGGATCGATCGTCACGTCGAAGTTGACGTTGTTGATCTCGATGTCGGCGTCGAGGATCGCGCCATCGCGCGGGCTCTTCGCGTCGTCGATGTACACCGCGGTGGTGATCCCGGCGGCGGCGGTGGGCAGCGGCTTGGCCGGGGTCTTGCCGACGGCCGGGCGCTCCCACTTGGTGTCGCGGATCTTGATCAGGTTGATCTTGTCGTTGCCGACCTCGAGCGCCTGGCTGCCGATCACCGTCGTGGTCATGTACGAGCACGCCGCGGTGTCGTTGTTCCAGGTGGCGATCGACGCGGCGATGATCGACATCTCGTCGGTCATGGACATCGCCTTGGTGCCCGCCGCGTCGATCGTGACGTCGATGCAGTTCGCCTCCCAGTACAGCGCGTGGCCGGCCTTGGTCGGCCCGGTGCGGACGTAGCGCGGCGACAGCCCGGGCGCGATCACCACCTCGTCGACCACGACGTGATCCTGCTGCAGCTCGTCCAGGCCGTGGTGGGCCGCGACCGACACCCGCATGCCGGGCTCGAGGATCGCCGCGCCGGGGAATTGCCGCATGCCGATCCCGTCGACGCTGCCGCCGAACTGGTCGACCACCACGTCGCCGCTTGCGGTGCGGATCGTCGCCTCGGTCTCGATGCTGGAGCCGTCGTCGGTCCAGTAGCTGTGGGCGGCGATCACGTCACCCTCGATCGTCATCACGGGCAGCGCCATGCAGGACGACGCTACCATGCCGTGTTACAAGGGCCCACCATGACGCCTCCCGGCAAGCCGGTGCGTGTGCGGATCGCCCCATCGCCGACGGGAGATCCGCACGTCGGTACCGCCTACATTGCTCTGTTCAACTACGTGTTCGCGCGCCAGCAGGGCGGCAAGTTCGTGCTGCGCATCGAGGACACCGACCAGAGCCGCGCGCGCGCCGACTCGGAGCAGATGATCTTCGACGCGCTGCACTGGGTCGGGTTAACCTGGGATGAAGGCCCCGACGTCGGCGGGCCGTTTGCCCCGTATCGCCAGAGCGAGCGCGCCGAGATCTACCGCGCGCACACCGATCAGCTGCTCGATCGCGGCGAGGCGTACCGCTGCTTCTGCACCGAGGACCGGCTCGCCAAGCTGCGGCTCGCGCAGCAGGCCGCCAAGGCCACGCTGGGCTACGACCGCCACTGCCGCGAGCTCGACCCCGCCGACGGCGCGCGCCGCGCCGCGGCCGGCGAGACCCACGTCGTGCGGCTCAAGGTCCCGCTGGCCGGCCCGATCATGTTCCACGATCGGCTGCGCGGCGAGGTCACGCGCGACGCCAAGGAAGTCGACGATCAGGTCCTGCTCAAGTCCGACGGGCTGCCGACCTATCACCTCGCCAACGTGGTCGACGATCACCTGATGGAGATCAGCCACGTGATCCGCGCCGAGGAGTGGATCTCGTCGACCCAGAAGCACGTCCTGCTCTACCAGGCGTTCGGCTGGGATGCGCCCGAGTTCATCCACATGCCGCTCCTGCGCAACGCGGACAAGGACAAGACCAAGATCAGCAAGCGTAAGCAGCCGGTCTCGGTCAACTACTACAAGGACATCGGCATCCTGCCCGAGGCGCTGCTCAACTTCCTCGGCACGATGGGCTGGTCGTTCGGCGGCGACCGCGAGAAGTTCACGCTGCAGGAGATGACCGACGTGTTCTCGTGGGACCGGATCTCGCTCGGCGGGCCGGTGTTCAACCTCGAGAAGCTGACCTGGCTCAACGAGAAGTACATCCACGAGCTG
>DASWOO010000997.1:0-5806 GCA_036404335.1 Kofleriaceae bacterium | reverse complement strand
GGGAACAACACGGAGTTGCGCAGCGGGAGAATGGGGAGCGTGTCGGGGATCTCGACCGGCTGCTCTCCTCCTGCCTTGGCCTTGGTCATAGAGAGCAAGCTAGCGACCCCGCTCCCTGGGCGTCAAGCCGACCTGCCTGTAATGATGGGATGTTTCTCGTCGGCCTCACGGGAGACGACCCGTCCTCGGGCGATCGCGCTCGCCGTGAAAAATCCAAGGGGCGGGAGGGTCGATCATTCACCATGTCGGCCGATACGGTTTCCCTTGCTTTTCCTGCAAAGTGGTCTTACAAATTACCGGGCATGGCGTTGCCCAAGCCGACCGAGCTGACCGCGATCGACGCGGTGTTCGAGACGCTGCTCAAGAACATCGTCGGCGGCACCTATGCCGCGGGCACCCGGCTGCCGGCGGAGCGCGAGCTCGCCCGCCAGCTCGGGGCGTCGCGCCCGACCCTGCGCGAGGCGCTGCGCCGGCTCGGCGAGTGGAACCTGGTCGAGCCCCGCCGCGGCTCGGGCGTGGTGGTCCGGGCGTACCGCGACTGGTCGATCGAGGTCCTGGCGGCGTACCTGCGCTACGGCAAGCCGGGCCCCGGCCAGCCCAACGTGATCCGCATGCTGCTCGATGTGCTCGCGATGCGCCGGGCGGTCGTGGTCGAGATCGTCCGCTACACCACGTCGCGCGTCCCCAAGGGCGGCACGGCCGGGGCGCGCGCGGCGATGGCCCGGGCCTGGTCGATGCGCGAGCAGCCGAGCTACGCCCGCGAGGACTTCGAGGTCATGCGCACGATCGTCGAGGTCGCCCAGTTCACGCCCGGGCTGTGGCTGCTCAACCGGATGGCCGACGTGTGGTTCGACGCGGCGGCGACGATCCGGTTCGCGCTGCGCCCGCCCGACGACTACGTCGCGGTCTACACCCGGTTCTTCGATCTGATCGAGGCGGGCGAGGCCGACGCCGCGGCGACGCTCTTGACCGATTACCTGGAGCGCCACGACGCCAAGCTGGTCGGCGCGCTCGGCGAGCCATGACGGCGTACGTCCACTCGCCGTCGACCCGCGCCGTGCTGCGCGCCCTGGTCCCGGTGATCTGCCCCGCCGAGGCGCAGCCCGCGGCCGAGGCGATCGTCGATCACATGGCGCTGACCATGGGCGCGATCCCGGCGGCGATGCGGCTCGGCCTGGTCGCCGGGATCGCCACCTATGACCTGGGCGCCCTGCCCCGCTACCGCCGGCGCGCGCGCCACCTGACCGGCGACGCGGCCGCCGCCTACTTCGCGGCGTGGGAGCACGGCGCGACGCCGGTGCAAGTCCAGCTGGCGCGCGCGCTCAACCAGCTGATGAGCCTGGGATGCTACGAGCAGCCGGCGATGATGGAGCGGCTCGGCTACCGGCCCGGGCCGTGGATCCAGGAGGTCAGCCGCCGCCGGCTCGCGGTCTACGCCGGCGACGCCCAGCGCCAGGCGGCGCAGATCCTCGCGCCCGATCCGCTGCGCCCCGGCGTGGTCGTCGCGTCGCGCCGCAGGGAGCGCGCCTGATGGTGGCAGCCCGCCCCGCCCTGCACGAGGGCACGCCGCCGCGCCACGTGTTCACCCGGCGCGATCACCGGGCCGGCGCCGTGCTCGACTGCGACGTGGTCGTGGTCGGCTCGGGCGCGGGCGGCGCGACCGTCGCGGCCGAGCTGGCCGAGGCCGGGTTCGACGTGATCGTCCTCGAGGAGGGCAGCTATTACCAGACCCGCGACTTCACCGCCGACTCGACGGCGATGATCCGCCAGCTCTACCGCGACGGCGGCGCGTGCATGGCGCTCGGTGACCCGCCGGTCCTCTATCAGGAGGGCCGCGCGGTCGGCGGCTCGACGGTGATCAACGGCGGCATGTCGTGGCGCACGCCCGACCCCGTGCTGGCGCGCTGGGAGCGCGAGCTGGGGCTGTCGGGCATCGCCCGCGAGCTCGAGCCGTACTTCGAGCGCGTCGAGCGCCGGATCCACGTCGCCGGCATGGACGACGCCGCGATCGGCAACGACAACCGGCTGCTCAAGGCCGGCGCCGACGCCCTGGGCTGGAAGATCATCGGCAACCTGCGCAACCAGGCGCACTGCGCCGGCAGCAACCGCTGCGCGTTCGGCTGCCCGACCGGTGCCAAGCAGAGCGCGCTGGTCAGCTACCTGCCGCGCGCCCTGCACTACGGCGCCCGGGTCTACGCCGACGTCCGCGTCGATCGCATCACCCACCGCGGCAAGCGCGCGACCGGCGTGGTCGGCACGGTCACCGGCACCGGCCACCCGATCACCGTCCACGCCGGCCTGGTCATCGCCGCGTGCGGCGCGATCCACACCCCGGCGCTGCTCCACCGCTCGGGCCTGCGCACGCCGTCGGGCCAGCTCGGCCACAACCTGTCGATGCACCCCAACACCAAGGTGGTCGCGATCTTCGACGAGGACGTCACCGGCTGGAAGGGCGCGCACCAGGCGTTCCAGGTCCGCGAGTTCCAGGACCAGGGCCTGCTCTTCGCGGCGGTCAACATGCCGCCGTCGATCCTGGCGATGTCGTTCCCGCAGCGCGGCGCCGCGCTCGGCCAGCTGATGGATCACTACGATCGCATGGTGCTCGCCGGCATGCTGTGCGAGGACACCCGGACCGGCCGGGTCCGGACCCTGGGCGGCCGGCCGCAGGCGTTCTACCAGCTCGCCGAGGCCGACGCGGCCAACCTGCAGCGCGGGGTGTCGCTGCTGTCCGAGCTGTTGTTCGCGGCCGGCGCGCGGCGGATCCTGCTGCCGTTCCACGGCGCGGCCGAGCTGCACAGCGCCGACGACGCCCGGCGGTTGCTGCGGATGCACATCCCGGCGAAGACCTGGGAGGTCGTGACCGTGCACATGATGGGCACGGCGCGGATGGGCGCCGACCGCAGCGGCGCGGTCACCGATCCGTTCGGCGCGGTCCATGACGTCGATCGGCTGATCGTCGCCGACGCCTCGCTGTTCCCGACGCCGATCGGCGTCAACCCGATGGAGACGATCATGGCGCTCGCGACCCGCGCGGCCGGCCACGTGATCGACAACGCCGCGAGGTACCTGTCGTGACTTCCCCCGATCCCGCGCCGCGCTCGGCGTTCCCCACCGCGGCCGCCCTGGCGATCGAGGCGGTCGCGTATCGCGATCTCGAGATCCTGTTCCAGCGCGGCCTGACCCCGGAGCTCGACGGCCTGCTCGGCTGGGAGTACCGCGGCATCAACCGCGCGCCGGTCGACGCGATCCCGCGCGTCGCCGGGATCAAGAAGTTCGTCAAGGGCATGTTCCGCGCCGGCGACGGCCGGGCGATGGGCTACAACTGCCCGGTCGAGCAGAACGTGCTCGACGGCCGGTGGCGGACCCAGCCGTCCGACGATCAGCCCAAGCGCTTCGGGTTCTATCAGATCGTCCGGGTCGACCCGACCGCGCGCGACAACCACTACCTGCACGCGCTCCTGCTCGACTACGGCAAGGGCGACAACCCGCGGTGGGATCCGTCGCGCCAGCTGCGCGACTACCTGGTGCAGGTCGACGAGGCCAACCCCGATCTGTTCCTCGGCAAGGCCTACTACGCCGCCGGCCCGGTCCGCCTGCCGCTCAGCTACTTCATCCTCGAGCGCTGGCGGCCTACGCGGGCGCCGGCGCGCCGAGGTTGAACACGACCCAGTACAGGCCGAGCTGGCGCGCGGCCTCGACGAACTCGTCGTAGTCGACGGGCTTGCGGACGTAGCCGTTGACGTGGTGATGGTAGGCCGCGAGCCGATCGCGGTCGTGGTCCGACGAGGTGAGCATCACGACCGGCAGGTACTTGGTCTGGTCGTGGGCGCGGATCGCCTTGAGCGTGTCGAGGCCGTCGAGCCGGGGCAGGTTGAGGTCGAGCAGGACCAGCACCGGCAGCCGCGCGAGGTTGCGGCCGGCGTGGGCGCCGAGCCCGAACAGGTAGTCGAGCGCCTCGACGCCGTCGTGGACCCGGACCAGCGGGTTGCTGATCTTGGCGTGCGCGAACGCCCGCGACGTCAGCTCGGCGTCGTCGTCGCTGTCCTCCACGAGCAGGATGCTGGGCGGCTCGGTCATGCGTGATCTCCCAGGGTGAACGAGAACGTCGCCCCGCGGCCCACCTCGCCTCGTGCCCAGATCCGCCCGCCGTGGTGATGGATGATGCGCTGGACCGTCGCGAGCCCGACGCCGATCCCGTCGAACTCCTGCGGCGTGTGCAGCCGCTGGAACGGCACGAACAGCTTCTCGGCGTACGCCATGTCGAACCCCGCGCCCGTGTCGCGCACGAAGAAGCTCGGGCCGTCGGCGCCGAACCAGATCTGCGCGTCGGCCCGCCGCGCGGTGAACTTCCAGGCGTTGCCGAGCAAGTTCTCGAGCGCCAGCTCGATCATCCGGGCGTCGGCGCGCGCGGTCAGGCCGGGCGCGACGTCGATCTGGGTCGTGCGCGCCGGGTCGTGCTTGCGCAGCTCGGCGACGACGCCGTGGGCGATCGCCGTGAGATCGAGCGGCTCGAGCACGAGCGGGACGCGCGAGATCCGCGCGAGGTCGAGCAGGTCATCGATCAGCGAGCCCATCTTCTGCGTGCCGGCGCGGATCCGGGCGAGGTAGTGGCGCGCCTGGGCGTCGAGCTTGTCGCCGTGGTCGGCGAGCAGCATGCGGCTGAACCCGTCGATCGCGCGCAGCGGCGTGCGCAGGTCGTGCGACGCCGAGTAGCTGAACGCCTCGAGCTCCTGGTTCGCGGTCTCGAGCGCCGCGGTCCGCTCGGCGACGCGCTGCTCGAGGGTCGCGACCAGCACCGCGTTGTCGACCGCGAGCCCGGCGCGATCGGCCAGCTCCTGGGCCAGGCGCAGGTCGTCGGCGGTGTACGGCGGGCTCGCGCCGTGGCGCAGGAGGCTGATCGCGCCGATCGTCTTCTCGCGCGAGCGCAGCGGGATCGCCATCGCGCTCGACACGCCGAGCTGGATCATCAGCGGCCGGAACTGCGGCGGCACCGCCGCGAGGAACTGCGCCGGGTCGACGACCGGCAAGAGCCGCGCGACGCCGGTCTGCGCGACCTGGCCGGCGAGCCCCGCGCCGAGCCGCTGGCGCTCGAGCCCCAGCACCGGGTGCGCCAGGTCGCGCAGCGCCGGATCGGCGTGCCAGAAGCTGCGGCTCGGCTCGAGCCAGTCGCCGTCGTCGCTGATCAGCCGGACCGCGCAGCCATCGCCGAGCAGCTCGACCAGCCGGCGCGCGACCAGCGCGAGCAGGCCGTCGATGTGGCCCGATGCCGCGGCCAGCTCGTGCGCCACGCTCGCCAGCGCCTCGAGCCGCGCCGCGCTCGCCGCCCGCAGCTGGGCCTGGACCGTGTCGTACGCGCCGGCGGTCACCGCGGCCGCGCGCTGCACGTAGGCGCCGAGCGCGAGCAGCGCGTGGTGCAGCCGCTCCGGCTCGCCGGCGAACGCGTGGACGAGGCGCGGTACCAGCGCCCGGTACAGCGCGTCGGCGACCGGGTACCAGGCCGAGGCCGACTGCCCCTCGCGCGCGCATCGGGCGCCGAGCTCGCGCAGCGCCTGCTCGCCCGGCAGCTCGACGGCGGGGTCGGCGCACACGTCGAGGAAGTCGCGAACCGCACCGGCCGCGCATCCGTCGAACCACGCGGAGTCTTCGTCGCCCACCGTCGTCCTCCTGTAGCGTGACGCCGCGAGGCGACGCGAGCCAGGGCCGCGTCATCCGGAATCGTCGACGAAGACCTCGTCCCGTCCGCTCGAGCTGAAGATTACCAGTCACGGACACCGCACGTGCCAGGCTCGCTGCGAGAAATCCGGTC
>DASWOO010000996.1:0-10311 GCA_036404335.1 Kofleriaceae bacterium | reverse complement strand
GGCCGCTCGAACCACGCGCCGCGCGCGATCGCCGCGCGCGCCAGCCAGGCGAGCATGGCGGACGCCGCGAACGCCGCGGCCAGCGCGGGCGCCACGTCCGGCACGCCCAGCCACGCGACCAGCGCCGGCAGGACCAGCATGGCGGCGGCCGCGGCGAGGTAGGCGTGGACGCGCGAGCCGTGGGTGATCGCGGCGAGCAGGCCGAGCGCGAGCGGCGACCCGGCGCGCCGCAGCAGCAGCGGGGTCGCGGGCGCGCCGGCCTGCGCCCAGTCGGCGAACACGTACAGCGCGCGCGAGCACGAGCGGCGCGGCCAGCGCGGCCATGTGCAGCGGGACGTCGAGGAAGACCCGGCGCCAGCCGCGCAGCGCCGGGATCGGGCGCAGGCCGAGCGAGACGGCGAAGATCGCCGCCGCGACGGCGTTGCCGGCCGCGCGCGGCGCGATCGCCAGGTGCAGCGGGGCGGCCGCGGCGTGGCCGGCGAGCACGAAGCAGGCGACCGCGGCGTAGGTCGGCCACGGGCTGCGCCGCCGCGCGGCGATCGCCAGCAGGGCGAGCGCGACCAGCCCCAGGCCCAGCGGCGACGCCGGCAGCTCGGCGTAGCTCGCCACCGCCTCGATCGCCCCCTGGATCATCACGGCGATCACGGCGAGCGCGAAGCTGTCGCGCAGCGGCCGCGCCTGGCCGAGCGTCCAGCCGGCGAGCAGGCGATCGAGCGCGAGCAGGCCGAGCGCGAGCACGCCGGCGACCAGCGAGGGTGGCACGACCGACCACAGCCCGGTCGCCGCGGCGGCCGCGACGCCGAGCGCGGCGATCAGCTCGACGATGCGGCTCCAGCGCTGCGATGCCACGGCCGCGGCCGCGGCGGCGATCGCGGCGAAGCAGGGCAGCTGCAGCCGCGCGCCGGCGTCGTCCCTGGTCGAGAGCGTCTCGAGCGCCGCGGTGCCGGTCAGGACGATCGCCGCCCCGAGCAGGACGAGCGCTGCGTCGACCAGCGGCGGCGCCGCGGGCGCCGCGGGCGCCGCGGGCGCCGCGGCCACCGCACTCCGGGCGGCGGCGGCGAGCGCGCCGAGCAGCACGGCGAGGCCGGCGGCGGTCAGCGCGAGGCCGGGCCAGCCGGCGCCGGCGAGCCCCGCGACCACCAGCGCGGTCACCGACGCGGCCAGCGCGGCGCCGGCGAGGTACACCCGCCGCCGGCCCCAGGCCCACGCGATGGCCAGGACGATCGCGGCCGCCGGCAGCACGACCAGCGCGGGCGCGACGAAGCGCCCGCGGCCGAGCGCGGCGAGGGTCCACCGCTCGCCGGCCAGCGGCAGCGGCGTGCCCAGCGCCGCGATCGCCGCCGCGCCGATCGCCCACTGCTCGCACGGCGCGGCGAACTCGTGCGCGGCGTGCCGGCGCCAGCGCGCGGCGAGCCGGGCCAGGCCGAGGGTCAGCGGCAGCAGCAGCAGGCCGGCGAACGCGACGGCGTGCGGCGGCGCGAGCGGCGGCAGCCAGGCGATCATCCAGGCCGCCGCGGCGACGGTCGCGATCGCCAGGTGCAGCGCGCGGGGCCGGCGGTGGCGCAGCGCGGTCACCGCGAACACCAGGCCCGCCGACAGCGTGGTCACCACCCGCCACCACGGGTCGCCGGCGGCGACGACGATCGCGCCGATCGCCGCGGCGTGGGCCAGCACGCCGACGACGCCGAGCGCCGACCGGGCCGCGCGCGACGTCTGGCGCCACGCGACGTCGAGGTCGATCGCCGCGGTCGCGAGCAGCACGGCGAGCGGCGCCAGCTCGGGACCGGCGAGCGACGCCGACAGCGCGACCCGCGCGGCCAGCGCCGCGATCAGGTAGGCCGAGCCGCCGACGACGTAGACCACGGTCGCGCGCTCGAACACGCGGCCGACCTCCCGGATCTGGCGATACATCGCCCAGACCGGCGCGGTCGCGGCGTAGACATAGCCCAGCTCGACCGCGTGGCGGTGCGCGAGGCCGGCGAGCGGCGCCATGCCGATCAGCCACAGGCCGGCGACGAACGCGCGCGCGAACGGCTTGCCGATCTCGCGCTGGAACAGCGACGCCGCCGTGACGATCGCCGGGTACGCGACCGCGCACAGCAGGCTGACCGCGATGCCCGACAGCACGCGGATCCCCGGGCTCGCGGTACGCAGCGGCTCGCCGAGCAAGGTCGACGCCACCGGCAGCACCGCCGTCGCCACGCCATACAGCACGCGCGCGCTCAGGTCGGCGTGATAGCGGCGCTGCAGCAGGTATCCGGCGCCGGCGAAGCCCAGGCCATAGACGGACAAGAGGCCGCCGGCGACCAGCGGTCCGAACGCGCCCAGCCGGTCCCAAAAGTAGACCGCAAAGTAGATCGACCCGGCGAACAGCAGAAACGCGCCGAGGAACAGCACCAGGTTCTCGTAGAACACCGGCCGCAGCTCGCGCAGGAGCCGCCCCGCCGGCCGCGGCTCGTCGGCCACCGGCTCGCTCGCCGCGGCCCGCTCCCCCGCCGCCGCCTGCCCGCTCTCCGTCGCCGCCTGCCCGCTCTCCGTCGCCTTCTCGTCCGCCTCCCTCGCCATACCTCCGACAACCTCCGTCGCCAGCGGCGCCGGCACGGCCGCGCTCACCGCAGGCACTCCCCCGGCCACCGCCGCAGACACGTCCCCGTCCACCGCCGCAGACACGTCCGCGCCAAGCGCCGCAGGCGCGGCTACCGCTGCCGCCGCCAGCAGCCCGGCCGCGGCCTCGCTCGCCCGGGTCGCCGCGCGCCCGAGCGCCAGCAGCTCCGCCTCGTACGGCGCGGCCAGCCGCGCACGCGTCGCCTCGTCGATCAGCCCCGCGCGGGCCCAGCCGGCGAGCTCGTCCAGCAAGTAGCGGCGCCGTGCCGCGTCCGCATCGAGCTCCGTCACCCCCACTGCCGCCCAGCTAACCGCGAATCCCCACCTCGCGCAACCGATCTACGGCAGCGCTTGCCACGTCGCGTGCGCCTTCAGATACGACCCGGCAAACGGCGGCGCACCGCCCGCGGGCCCGAGCACGTAGTCCGCGCGCCGGTTGGCCCGCTCGTCGGTGTTGTCCGGCGTCTTGACCTTCAGCACGTCCTCACCAAACCCCGCGACCACGATCGGCACGGTCACGCCCTTCTTGCGCAGATAGCCGGCGATCGCCACGGCCCGCGCCCGCGACAGCTCGCGGTTCTTGCCCGGCGGGCCGACGGTGTCGGTGTGGCCGGCGATGTACAGCGCGAGCTTCAGGTGCTTGCCGGCGCGCTGGATCACGTCGTCGATCTTGGCGTAGCTGTCGTCGAGCTTCTTCGCCTCGCTCGGCTCGATCACCGCGCGATCGGTGCTGAAGTTGACGTCGTCGTGGTCGATCGTCACCGACCACGGCACGAGCTCGACCTTGGTCGCCATGCCGTCGGCGGCCTGGACCCGCAGCTTCAGCATCATCACCCGCGCGCCCTCGGGCTGGGTCCACGTGATCGACAGCCAGTCGCGCTCGCCGCCCGTGTAGCGCGCCGCGCCCTTGCCGAGCTCGCCGCCGTCCTCGCCGATCGCGACCAGGCTCGCCTCGGCGATCCCGCGCGACGGCTTGAACTGCAGCACGTGCTGCGCGAGGTCGAGGTGGCCCAGGTCATACGCGACGTGGATCGGCGCTGGGTTGGCGCGCGCCACGCCCACCATCGCGATCAGCGCGAGCACGACCGCCCTCACAGGTCGATCCCCACGCCCGCGCAGACTTGCTGCGCCCGGCGCTTCGGCTCGGCCGGCAGCGGCCCCGCGAGCTGCCCGGCCCGCGCCGCGTCGTGCATCCGGCACGCCGCCGCCACCGCCCGCGCGCGATCCTCGCCGCGCATCTCGATGTGGATCGCCGCGGCCGACGGGATCCGCGACGGATCGGCGCGCTCCTCGCCCTTCGACGCGGTCATGATCAGCGCGTAGATGTCGCCCGGCGCGACCCCCGCGGCGACGGCCGCGCGCGTCCGATCGAGCACGGCGTCGATCACCCGGTCGATCGTCTTGGCGTCGCGCGCGCCGCCGATCGCGTTGCCGTTGATGAACATCGTCGGCGTGCCGTCGACGCCCAGCGCCTGGGCCGATGCGCCCTCGGCGACCACGGCGTCGTGGTAGCGCCGGTCATCGAGCGCGGCGCGGAACGCCACGAGGTCCAGGCCGGCGGCCTGCGCGAACTGCACGAGGTCGGCGCGCTCGAGGTGGCCGAAGTGGGCGAAGATCTGATCGTGGAACGGCCAGAACTTGCCCTGCATCGCGGCGGCCACGGCGGCCTCCGCGGCGAGCGCCGCGTGCGGGTGCATGTCCATCGCCATGTGGCGGTACACGACGCGCACGTCGTTGCCGTACTTCTCGCGGACGTGGGCGAGCACCGGCGCCTCCTTGGCGCAGAACGGACACTGGAAATCGCTCCACTCCACGATCGTCACCGCCGCGCTGTCGGGGCCGGCCTGGTGGCCCGGCAGCCCGAGCCCGACGCGGTACAGCTGCGACGGGTCGAACGCGGGCGGCCGCTCGCTCGGCGGCGGCGGCGGGGTATCGGCGGCCAGCTTGCCGCCGGCGACCAGCGCGTCGTAGCCACCCGGGTGCTCGGCCGCGCGCGCCAGCTCCTGCTCGACGCGCTCGACGAAGGTCTTCAGGTTGCGATCGCCGTTGATCGCCCGGCCGTTGATGAAGAACGTCGGCGTGCCGCTGACCCCGAGCGCGTGGGCGTCGGCCTCGTCGGCCAAGATCTCGTCGCGGTAGACGTGGCTGTCGAGGTCGGCGCGGAACCGCACCATGTCGAGGCCGAGCTCGCGCGCCAGGAGCTCGGCGCTGGCGCGATCGACGCGGCCGTACACGCCGAACAGCCGATCGTTCATCGGCAGGAACCCGCCCTGGGCGTGCGCGGCGAGCGCGGCCTCGGCGGCGAGCGTGTTGTCGCGGTCGAGCGGCAGCGTGCGGTGGACCCAGCGCAAGAGGCCCGGGTACAGCCGCGATAGCCGATCCAGCGTCGCCTGGGCGCGGTTACAGTAGCCGCACGCGTAGTCGCTGAACGCGACGACGGTGACCGGCGCGGCCGCGGGGCCGGTGACCGGCGAGTGGCCGAGCGGGACCTTGTAGATCGTCTCCGGGTCGAAGCCGGGGCGGTCGGCCGAAGCCACGCCGCCCACGAGCAAGGCCAGGGCGAACCCGATCGCTGCGCGCATCGCCTACGAACGTAGCAGCTCTGCGGCCAGCTCGCGACCGCGCGGTCCGCCGCCGGTCGCCCGCAGCACGCGGCCGCCGTCCGCGGCGTGGTCGAGCTCGAGCCGCAGGTGATCGGCCGGCATCACGCCGAACCGGTCGGCCCACTCGATGACGCACAGGCCGCGGGGATCGCCGATCGCGTCGTCGAGGCCGAGCTCGGGCAGCTCGGCGGCGCGCTCGATCCGGTACAGATCGACGTGCCAGACGATCAGCCGGCCGCCGCGATACTCGTTGACCAGCGAGAACGTCGGGCTCGACGCGGCGCCCGCGCCGAGCGCCTCGACCAGCCCCGCCACGAGCGTGGTCTTGCCGGCGCCGAGGTCGCCGATCAGCGCGATCGCATCGCCGCCGCGGACCAGGTCAGCGAGCGCGCGGCCGACGGCGCGCGTCGCGTCGGGGCCGGCGAGCGCGATCATCGCCTTGCCGAGCGCAGATTCGGGTGGCCGACGTCGTCCATGGCCGTCAACCTACACCAGGTAGATGGTATAGACGCAGGCGTGCGCGCCACCGTAGTCGTCGCGATCGCGCTCGTCGCGTGCGGTCAGGGCCGGGGCACGCCGCGCGGCCGGCCGATGCCCAAGGTCGATGCCAGCCCGGCCCTGCGCGGCGGCGGTGCGGCGCGCTCGCCGCGCAACGCGAGCTACAAGATCGAGGCGCGGCTCGATCCGATCCGCCATCAGATCGCGGCGACCGAGACCCTGACCTGGACCAACCCGGGGCAGACCGCGGTCGACGTGCTGCCGTTCCACCTCTATCTCAACGCGTTCAAGAACGAGCAGTCGCTGTTCATGCGCAGCTCGGGCGGCGCGCTGCGCGAGGCCCACGCCACGCCGACCGGCTGGGGTTACCTGCAGCTCGAGGCGGTGCACGTCGCCGGCGCCGATCTGACCGGCAAATTGCGGATGCCCGCCGACGCCGGGCTCGACGAGTCGGTGATCGAGCTGCCGCTGGCGCAGCCGGTCGAGCCGGGCGCCACCGTCGAGGTCGCGCTCCAGTTCACCGCGCAGCTGCCGGAGGCGTTCGCGCGCACCGGCTACAAGAACGACTTCCACATGGTCGGCCAGTGGTTCCCCAAGATCGGCGTGCGGGTCGGGCCGCCCGGCGCCGAGCGCTGGGAGTGCCGGCCGCTGCACGCGTTCAACGAGTTCTTCGCCGACTTCGGCACCTACGACGTCGCGCTCACCGTGCCGAGCAGCGTCACGGTCGCGGCGACCGGCGTCCTGACCCACGCGGTCGACGCCGGGCGCGGCCAGCGGACGTTGACCTATCACGCCGAGGACGTGCACGACTTCGCGTGGATGGCCGACCCGTGGATGGAGGTCACCACCGGCCAGGCCAAGGTCGGCGATGGCACCGTCGAGGTCCGCGTCTATGCCCGGCCCGAGCAGCGCGAGTTCGCCCGGCGCCACCTGGCGGCGGCGATCGGCGCGGTCGAGCGGTTCAGCGCGATGTTCGTGCCGTACCCGTGGTCGGTGCTCTCGGTGGTCGACCCGCCGATGGACGCCGTGCTCGGCGCCGGCGGCATGGAGTATCCGACGCTGGTGACCACGGCGGGCGACTCGGTGTTCGCGCGGCCGGGGCTGCGGCTGCCCGAGTACACCACGGTCCACGAGATCGGCCACAACTGGTTCCAGGGCATGCTGGCGTCGAACGAGCCGGTCGAGCCCTGGCTCGACGAGGGCGTCAACACCTGGGCCGACGCCGAGGTCATGAACGAGCTGTATCCGCCGCGCGGCTCGGCGATCGACTGGCTGGGCTGGCAGGCCGAGATCGGCGCGCTGCAGCGGGCGATCGACGCCGATCCGGGCCGCGTGCCGGCGCCGCTCACCGCGGCGGCGTTCGCATTTCCCGACCTGATGGCCTACGGCGAGGCGGCGTACGAGGGCACGGCGCGCGGCCTCGGCACGCTGGCCAACCTCGTCGGCCATCAGCGGTTCCTGGCGGCGATGAAGGCGTACGCCACGGCGTTCGCGTTTCGCCACCCGACGGGCGTGGACCTGTTCGACACCCTGAAGACCCAGCTCGGCCAGGACCTCGGCTGGTTCACCGAGCCGGTGTTCCAGCAGGTCGGCGGCGCGCAGCTCGGGTTGCGCCACGCCGACTGCCGGCCCGCGCATCCGCCGCGCGGCGTGTACGGCGATGGCAACGCCCGGAAGATGGTGACCGAGATCGACGCCCCGGACTCGACGGCGTGGTGGTGCGAGGTCACGATCGAGAGCACCGGGCCGGTCCGCGTGCCGGTCGAGCTCGAGCTCAAGTTCGCCGACGGCTCGACCCAGCGCCTGGTCTGGGAGCGGCCGGGCGCGATCAGCGAGCTGTGGCATCGCTTCGAGCTCGCGCGCAGCTCGCGGCTGACCGAGGTGTGGATCGACCCCGAGAACAAGCTGCTCGTGACCCAGCCGATGCGCCATCACTTCCGGCTCGACGGTGACGGCTCGGCGTCGCTGCGCGCCGGCGCCTGGCTGGGCTCGGTGGCGCAGACCCTCATGCAGATCGTGGGGCCGTGATGGCGCGCCTGGGGCTCGGCGCCCGGCTCGGGGCGGGCATCGGCTCGATGATGCGCGCCGGCCTGCGCGCGGTGTCGCGCTACACCGGCACGCTGTTCGCGATGTTCGTCGCGCAGAGCGTGATCGCCGGCGGCTGCATCCTGGGCGCGTGGCTGGTGCTGGCCCAGGCGTTCTCGCACCTCGCGATGTTCGACGAGGCGGTCGACGGCGATCTGGTCGCGCTGATCGATTGCGTGCGCAGCGGCCGGCCGAGCCTGGTCGCCGCCGGCGGCCTGGTGTTCGGCGCGGTCGTGCTGTGGCAGCTGGCGGCGTGGTTCCTGGTCGGCGGGCTCAACGGCGTGCTCGCCCGCCGGCCCGAGGGCCGCGGCGACACGGTGCGCTGCTTCGGCGCCGCCGGCGCGGCCACGTACCTCAAGTACGCCCGGCTCGCGCTGTGCTCGCTGCCCGGCTGGATCATCGCGTTGTTCGTGTTCGGCACCGGCCTGAGCTTCGCCGCCCCGCGCATCGAGTACGCGCTGTCGGTCCCCGACCTGATCGCCCCGCTCGCGGTGTCGCTGCTGCCGGCCCTGATCCTGATCCACGCGATGTGGACGATCACCGACTACGCGCGCGCCGAGCTGACCCTGCGCCACGACAGCCACGACCCCGGCGTGCTCGCGACCTACCTGCGCAGCGTGCGCTTCGTCGTCGGCCGGCCGGTCACGCTGCTCCACGGCGCGCTCGGCTGGCTGGTGTTCGCGCTGGTCACCGCCGCCTACGCCTACCTCGCCCAGGGCCACCCGATGTACGGCGCCCAGGGCGCGCTCTTGCTGTTCGTCATCCGCCAGGGCGTGGCGCTGCTGCGCATGGCGATCCGCCTCGGCATCGTCGCCGGCCAGCTCGAGCTCGGCCGCACGCGCCCGCCCCCGCCGCGCCGGATCGTCGTCGAGGCCGATCCGAAGCGCTAGTCGATCAGCACGCCCGGGTTGAGGATGTGGTGCGGGTCGAGCTCGCGCTTGACCGCGGCGAGGGCGGCGGCGAACAGCGGCGGGCGCTCGCGGTCGTACCAGGGGCGATGGAGCCGGCCGACGGCGTGGTGGTGGGTGATCGTCCCGCCGGCGGCGGTGAGCGCGTCGGCGGCGGCGGCCTTGATCGCGCGCCACTGGGCGAGCTCGCCGCCGGCGCGGAGCGGGGCGACGAAGGTGTAGTAGGGCGCGGGGCCGTCGGGATAGAGGTGGGTGAACCGGCAGGCGACGATGCCGCCGCCGGCCTCGTCGGCGAGCGCGCGGTGGACGGCGGTCGTGATCCGGGCATGGAGCTCGGGGAACGCGCGCCAGGTGCACGCGGTCTCGAACGTATCGCTGAGGATGCCGACCGACAGCAGCGCGGATTGCAGGTACGGCGCGTCGAAGAACGCCTGGCGCCAGGTGCCGGCGGCGCCGCGCTCGCCGGGCGCGCCGTGGTCCTCGCGCGGGCCGGCGATGACCTCGCCGCCGTGATCGCGGGCGAGCTCGACGGCGCGGGCCAGCCACGCGGTCAGCGGGTGATCGGCGGACTCGAAGCCGATCAGCAGCACGCTCGCGCCGTCGAACCGCACGCGATGCAACCGGGCCTCGTGGCCGTCGAGCAGGCGGGCGTTGCTCGGCGCGAGGCCGGACTGGACCAGCGCCCGCGCCGCCGCGACCCCGGCGTGGAAGTCGGTGAACGCGACGCTGGCACTCGCCCGCCAGCGCGGCCGGGGCACGACCCGCATCCACGCCTCGGTGATCACGCCGAGCGCGCCCTCGCCGCCGAGCGCCAGGCGCAGCGGCTCGGGGCCGGCGCCCGAAGCGGGGTGCGCGTGGGTCGCGAGCGTGCCGCGCGGCGTGATCATCGTGATCGCGTGCGCCAGGTCGTCGATGTGGGTCGCGCCGGTCGCGTAGTGGCCGCCGGCGCGGGTCGCGAGCCAGCCGCCCAGCGTCGAGAACTCGAACGACTGCGGGAAGTGGCGCAGGGTCAGGTCGTGCGCGGCCAGCTCGTCCTCGAGCGCGGGCCCGAGCGTGCCGGCGGCGATCCGCGCGAGCCGGCTGGTGGCGTCGACCTCGCGCACGCCGGTCAGCCGCGCCAGGTCGAGCGCGACCACCGCCGGCCGCGCGCCGCGTGCCAGCCCGGCGTCGACGCCGCCGACCACCGAGGTCCCGCCGCCGAACGGCACGCACGCCCAGCCGCGCTCGCCGCAGACCTCGAGCACGCGCGCGACCTCGCCGGCGTCGCGCGGCTGGACGACCAGGTCCGGCGCGCCGGCGTAGTCGCTCGCGAACCCGGCGAGCAGGTCGGGGAACGCCCGGCCGCGCGTGCAGCGCGCGCGATCGCGCGGCGCCTGGCTGGCGAACGCCGCGAGCGCCGGCGGCACACCGACCCGCGGGGCCGGGACCGCGGGCGCGGCGCCGTCGTGCTCCGGCGGCAGCGCCCGCAGCGCCGGCTGCGCGCCCGGGAGCATCGCCCGCGCGAGCTGCGCCAGGCCCCCGCGCGCTGCGTCATCGGGGAACTTGTCGCGCCAGCCCCACGCCCAGAGGCTGCGTTCGCGCGTACTGTGTGTCACGAATCGATAGTACGCTCG
>DASWOO010000995.1:0-1922 GCA_036404335.1 Kofleriaceae bacterium | reverse complement strand
ATCGGCCGCTCGTTGAGCTCGGCCATCGCGTGGATCACCTGCTGGTTGAACAGCTTGGGCACCGTCGACACGCCGATGATGCCGGTCGGCTTCAGCGCGCGCACCGCGTCGACGAACGACGCGATCGGCGCGCAGTCGCGCACGAACGGCTGCTGGAACGCGGCGAGGTCGGTCCGCGACTTGACCAGCAGGCCGCCGACGTCGAACAGCGAGTTGCGGCTGCGGGCCTCGGCGAGCGACAGGCCCTCGCGCACCATCGCGCTGGTGACCAGCTCGGCGATGCCGGTCGCGGCCGAGCCAGCGCCCAGGAACAGGAACCGCTGATCGGCGAGCTTCCCGCCCGAGATCCGCAGCGCGGCGAAGATCCCGGCGAGCGCGACCGCGGCGGTGCCCTGCATGTCGTCGTTGAACGTGCAGACCTGATCGCGCCAGCGCTCGAGGATCGGCACCGCGTTCTGGTTGGCGAAGTCCTCCCACTGGATGCAGCACCGCGGGAACCGCTCCTGCAGCGCCTGGACGACCTCGTCGACGAACGCGTGGTAGTCGGCGCCGCGCACGCGCTCGCGCCGGGTGCCGAGGTACAGCGGGCTCTCGAGCAGCTGCTGGTTGTTGGTGCCGACATCGAGGCAGATCGGCAGGCAGTACTGCGGCGGCACGCCGCCGCACGCGGTGTACAGCGCGAGCTTGCCGATCGGGATGCCCATGCCGTTGACGCCCAGATCGCCCAGGCCGAGGATCCGCTCGCCGTCGGTGATCACGACGCAGCGCACGTCGTCGATCGGCCAGTTGGCGAGCAGCTCGCCGACCCGGCCGCGCGCCGAGATCGGCAGGTACATGCCGCGCGCGGCGCGGAAGATCCGGTCGAACTTCTGGCAGGCCTCGCCGACGGTCGGCGTGTAGACGATCGGCATGAACGCCGCCGGGTTCGACATCAGCACGGCGTAGAACAGGGTCTCGTTGCGCGCCTGCAGGTCCGACAGCAGCAGGTACTTCTGGAGGTCGTTGTCGAGGTTGGCGAGCTCGGCGTGGGTGCGCGCGACCTGGAGGTCGAGCGTGCACACCGACGGCGGCAGCAGACCCTCGATGCGGTACGCCCGGCGCTCGGCCTCGGTGAACGCGCTGCCCTTGTTGGCGCGCGCGTCGCGCAGCCGGCGGTAGCCGTCCGTGGGGGAGAACGAATCAGACATGGCCACACGCTACCGCCGCGGGCGCGAGCGCGCGATGCTCGCGCCATGATCCTGCACATCGCGACCCGCCCCGACTGGGCGGCCGGCCTCGCCGCCGGCGCGTATCGCCCCGCGTCGCTCGCGGCCGAGGGCTTCATCCATTGCTCGACGTATGCCCAGGCCGCGGCGACCGCCAACCGCTACTTTGCCGGGCGCGAGGATCTGGTGCTGCTGTGCATCGACGAAGCCCGGCTCACCGCCGAGCTGCGCTACGAGGCGCCGGCCGGCCCGGCGGATCCGCGGGCGGACCAGCAGTTCCCGCACCTGTACGGGCCGCTGGCGGCATCGGCCGTGGTCGCGGTCGTGGATTTCCCGCCCGGGCCCGATGGCAGGTTCAGCTTGCCGGACGGGCTACCCTGAGGTTTTCCCTGGGGTTTCTGGGTCGTCCAGCGGGGGCGTCCAGCTCGCTGTAATCTTGGACGACCTGGAGACCTGACGGAGCGGTATGTCGGATCGCGCGTGCTCGGCCGAGCGGTGTTGCTGTGCAGACTGGATCGCCGAGCTGGCGCGCGATCACGCGGGGCGGCTCGCGTCGATCGCACGGCGCGAGGGCGTGGCGGCGAGCGACGCGCTCGATGTCGTGCAGGACGCGTTCGGCAGCCTGCTCGACCGGTCGGATCTGCACGCGCTGCGCGACCGGCCCGGCGACGCGGCGCGGCTCCTGACCGCGATCGTGCGCAACGCCGCGCGCAACCT
>DASWOO010000994.1:0-2715 GCA_036404335.1 Kofleriaceae bacterium | reverse complement strand
ACCAAGTCGCTCGAGTCCAAGCGCGATAACTACAAGGCGAAGTTCCAGCGCGGTCAGGCATATTTCCGCAAGGGCGATTACCCCAATGCCAAGAAAGACCTCGAGGACTTCTCGAAGGCGGGCGGGGCGTCGGTCGAGTTCGCCAAGCAGCAGGCGTCGAAGATGCTGATCGATATCGCCGCGAAGTCGGTCGTCCCCGGCCAGGCCCCGGCCGAGAAGCTGTAGCCCGAGCAGGCCGTGAAGAAGGGCAAGCACTAGCCCGTTCGCCGTCTGCGACTGACGCATACATATGCGCCAGTCGTGAAGTACATACTTCGATAAGCTGTAGGTGATTCTCCGGCCCAGCACGACGCTGTCGACGGCCGTGGAAGGATCCCTCGAGGCTGTGGCGCAGGCGCTCGCACGCGTCGCCCGGTCGATCGGCCGGGTGGCCGACCTCGGCGCCACAGGGTAGCCACCCAAACCGCCCACGACAAATTGACCCGCGATATAAAATTTCGCGGCTTGGAGCGGGTTTTTCCACTGAGTTTGCGGGAGGATAGACCGCAGATGGATACGCGTACACTGCTTCGGGAACGCCTTCGCCGATCGCGTGATTGGTCGGTTGCCATCGATGAGCTCGAGAAAGAACTGGAGGCCTCCGGCTCAAAGCCGGAGCAATCCGAGCGTCTGTTCGAGCTCGCCGCGCTCGTCGAGGATGTGATCCCCGAGCGCGAGCGTGCGCTGGGTTTGTATCAGCGCGCGTGGAAGCTTCATCCGGATAATCTCAAGGCGCTATCGCGCGCGCGCGAGGTCTACGGCGAGCTCGGTCGGTTCGAGATGGTCGCCAAGCTCGGCGAGATGGAGCTGCGCAGCCCGGCTGCCGCCGACGTCTTGCCCGGCATCGTCGGCGAAGCGCTGCTCGACAGCGGCCAGAAGGACAAGGCGCTCCCGGTGCTGCAGCGCGCGCTGCAGACCACGCCGGACTCGCTGCGCGTCAAGGACGCGCTCGCCGCGGCGAGCTACGATCCAGAGTTCTGGGCCGACGAGGTCGAGCGACTCACCGACGAGGCCGAGCGCTTCGACGAGGCGACGGCCGTGCGCATGCTGGTCCGCGCCGCGCGGATCCTGCGGCTCGAGGCTCCCGAGGACGCGCGGCTCGAAGAAATCCTGAAGCGCGTGCTCGCCAAGGACATCGACGAGCCGAGCACCAACTTCCTGTACGAGACGCTGCTCGCCGGGACCAATCGCTGGGACGAGCTCGAGGCGCACCATCAGCGCCGCGCCGATCGCGCCGGCGAGCACGGCAAGAAGATCGAAGCGCTGCGGATGTTCGGCCTCGAGTGGATTCAGCGGTTCAAGGATCGCGACCGCGGCGCGAAGTTCTTCAACGCCGCGCTGCACGCGACGGTGTCGAACGGCGCGGCGCCGATGCGCTCGGTGGTCGCGGTGTTCGCGCTGCTCCGCCAGGTCCAGGGTGATCGCGGCGAGTGGAGCACGCTGCTCGACGTCGCCGAGGCGATCCTCGCGCGGCCGTCGGGCTCGTTCGCCAACGAAGACCTGATGTACATCGCGATCCAGGCCGGGCAGATCGCGTTCGATAAGGCGAATGACATCGCGCGCGCGCGGAAGTTCTTCGCGTACGCGTCGCGGATCGAGCCGCAGAACCCCAACGTGCAGGACTTCGTCGACGCGGTCGGGCTCGACGACGCGGCCTCGGCGGCGGCGGCAGCGATGCCCGCGCCGTCCGCGGCTGCGCGGGCCGTGCCCCCGGCGGTGGTCGAAGCGCCGCCGGTGCATGCGCCCGCGCCGGTCGCCGCTGCGCCCGCGCCGGTTGTCGCTGCACCCGCGCCGGTCGTCGCTGCGCCCGCGCCGGTGCATGCGCCCGCGCCGGTCGCCGCTGCGCCCGCGCCGGTTGTCGACCAGCCTTCCGCATCCGCGCCGGTCGCCCCGGCGCACGTCGTCGACAAGCCGTCCGGTTCGGCGCCGGTCGCCGCCGCGCCGGTCACCGCAGCCCCGGCTCCTGCGCCGGTCACCGCAGCCCCGGCGCCTGCGCCGGTCGTCGCAGCCCCGGCTCCCGCGCCGGCCGCCGCAGCCCCGGCGCCCGCGGCGCCGCTGCCGCAAGACCTCGAGGGCCAGATGGCCGCGGCGCGCTCCGCCGAGGGCGGCGCCGATCGCGGCGTGCTCGCCTGGAAGGATGTCGTCGCCAAGCACCCGCAGGCGCGCGAGCCGCGCCGCGAGCTCGTCCGCGTGCTGCGCGCCGCCCAGTCGTGGGCCCAGCTCGCCGACGCGCTCAAGGACGAGGAGGCCAAGGCGGCCACCAGCGGTCCGGACAAGGCGTCCGTGCTGCTCGAGCTGGCCGACACCTACGCCAAGCTCAACAACGACAACCAGGTGATGGCGGCGCTGTCGTCCGCCATGGCCCAAGATCCGTCCGGGCTCGAGGTCTACGACCGGCTCGGCGGGCTCTACGAGGCGAAGAAGCGCTGGCCCGACCTGGTCAAGATCCTCCTCGAAAAGGCCGAGCGCGTGCCGCTCGAGGGCGAGGCCGGCCAGCCCGGCAAGGTCGACATCTACCTGCAGGTCGCCAACCTCTACCTCGAGCGGTTCTCCAACCAGGCCGAGGCGATTAAAGCGTTCGAGCGCGTGCTCGAGCTCGATCCCTACAACCAGCAGGCGATCGATCACCTGCTCGCGGTCTACGAGAAGCGCCGCGACTGGGAGAAGCTGATCAAG
>DASWOO010000993.1:0-4150 GCA_036404335.1 Kofleriaceae bacterium | reverse complement strand
ATGATCTTCCAGGAGCCGATGACCTCGCTCAACCCGGTGTTCACCGCCGGCGACCAGGTGGCCGAGGCCGTGCGGCTGCACCAGCACAAGTCGCGGCGCGAGGCCCGCCAGGTCGCGATCGACATGCTGCGCCTGGTCGGCATCCCGTCGCCCGAGGACCGCGTCGACGCCTACCCGCACCAGCTGTCGGGCGGCATGCGCCAGCGCGTGATGATCGCGATGGCGCTCGCCTGCAAGCCGGATCTGCTGATCGCCGACGAGCCGACCACCGCGCTCGACGTCACGATCCAGGCGCAGATCCTCGAGCTGCTGCGCGAGCTCCAGCGCGAGCTCGGCATGGCGATCATGCTCATCACCCACGACCTCGGCGTCGTCGCCGAGACCTGCGACGAGGTCATCGTCATGTACGCCGGCCGGATCGTCGAGCGCGCCACCACCGAGGCCTTGTTCGCCGCCCCGCGCCACCACTACACCGCGGGCCTCCTGCGCTCGGTGCCGAGCTACGGCGAGGGCACGCCGGCGGGCCCTCGCACCCGGCTGGTCGAGATCCCGGGCATGGTGCCGTCGTTCGCCGAGCTGCCGGTCGGCTGCAAGTTCGTCGACCGCTGCCCCGCGGCGCAGGACCTGTGCCGCGCCGAGGAGCCCGCGCTCGCGCCGCTCGGCGCGTCGCTGGTGCGCTGCCACTTCCCCGTCGAGGTCGCCACGTGATCGCCGAGCCGCTGGTCACGATCGCCGGCCTGTCCAAGCACTTCGCGACCAAGCTCGCCTGGCCGCGCCGCCCGGGCGCCTCGCTCGGCCAGCGCCTGTACCGCGCGGTCACCCGGATGCCGGCGACGGTCCAGGCGGTCACCGAGATCGACCTCGAGATCCGCCGCGGCGAGACCCTGGGCCTCGTCGGCGAATCCGGCTGCGGCAAGTCGACGCTCGGCCGGACGATCCTGCGGCTGTACGAGCCGAGCACGGGCCGGATCACGTTCGACGGCACCGATCTGACCGAGCTGAGCGCGCGCGCGCTGCGCCCGCTGCGCCGCCACATGCAGATGATCTTCCAGGATCCGTACGCGTCGCTCAACCCGCGGATGACCGTCGGCGCCGCGATCGCCGAGCCGCTGATCATCCACGGCCTCGCGCCGACCGCCGCCGCGCGCGAGGCCCGGGTCCAGGAGCTGCTCGCCCGGGTCGGCCTCCGCGCCGACGCCGCGCGCCGCTATCCGCACGAGTTCAGCGGCGGCCAGCGCCAGCGCGTCGGGATCGCCCGCGCGCTCGCCTGCCGTCCCAAGTTCCTGGTCTGCGACGAGCCGATCAGCGCGCTCGACGTCTCGATCCAGGCGCAGATCGTCAACCTGCTCGAGGATCTGCAGGAGGCCGAGCAGCTGACCTACCTGTTCATCTCGCACGATCTGAAGGTCGTCCAGCACATCTGCGACCGGGTTGCCGTCATGTACCTCGGCCGGATCGTCGAGCTGGCCGAGTCGAAGGCGCTGTATCGCAGCCCACGTCACCCCTACAGCCAGGCGTTGCTCTCGGCGGTGCCGCGCATCGATCCCAGGGCGCGCAAGGGCCGGATCCTGCTTCAGGGCGACGTGCCCAGCCCGATCGATCCACCGACGGGATGTGCGTTTCATCCCAGATGCCCGGTCGCGGACAAGCCCGAGGCGTGCTTCACGCAGCGCCCCCGCCTCCGTGTGCTGCAGAACGGGTCACTCGCCGCATGTCACGTCGCCGAGTGATAGAGTCGTAGGCGCCCATGGTCGCGTGGTCGGGTGAGCTCGCGATGCGTTCGCTGCCGGCGGTCCTCCTGGACCTCTATGATCGGCTGGCGACGGGCAAGCTCGTGCTCAAGCGCGGGCGGGTGACCAAGACCGTCGACCTGGTCAACGGCAACCCGGTCAGCACGTCGTCGTCGACGCGCGACGAGAGTCTGGGCCACTTCCTGGTCGCCGGCGGCGTGCTCAACGAGGACCAGCACCGCGACGCCGTGCACCACGCGGCGCGCGCCGGGATCAAGCTCGGCGAGGCGCTGGTGTTCCTGCAGATGCTCAGCGTCGAGCAGTTGATCGACCAGCTTGCGCGCCAGGCCCGCCACAAGATCGTGCAGGCGCTGCGCTGGCCGCAGGGCGCGTGGCGGTTCGACGCCTCGAGCCAGGCGGCCGACGGCGCGCAGCTGCGCATGGTCGAGGTCGTGCTCGAGGGCCTGTACGAGACGGCGATCGAGGATCCGGATCGCCTGGCGCGGCTCGACGACATGGCGTTCACGCTGACCGAGCGTGGCCGCCAGCTCCACGACGAGCTGGCGCGCGTGTTCGGCCACACGACGATCGATCTGCTCGAGGATGGCGCGACCACCGCCGAGATCGAGCGAGCGTTCCGCAACCGCACGAAGGCGCGGACCACGCTCGACGCGCTGCTGATGTGCGACGCGATCCAGGCCGAGGTCGACGACATCGGCCTGGGGACGTCGACCAGCACCAACCTGCTCGCGCGCGCCCCGACCCGGCCGCAGCTGCCGGGCGCCGCGCTGTTCGACCTGCTGTTCGACGACATCAGCGACGCGCCCGAGCCGGTCGGCGGCGCGGTGCCGATCGCGCTCGAGAACGAGGACGACCTCGACTCCGGCGTGGTCTCGGTCGCCGACGTCGAGGTCGCGACCCAGCGCAGCGACGACGCGGTCGCCGCGCGCCAGGCGCTGACCGCCGAGCACCAGCGGGTGCACAGCGCCGATCACTACGCGGTGCTGATGGTCGGCCACCGGGCGTCGGACAACGACATCGAGTTCGCGTTCGCCGCGCGCATGGAGGCGGTCGACCGCGACTCGCCGGTGATCCGTGACCCGCGCGACCGCGCCAAGCTCGAGCAGCTGCGCAAGATCTACGAGACCGCGCGCGGCGTGCTGCTCGAGGAGCGGACCCGCGCCGCCTACGACCGCGAGCTGGCCGGCGGCGAGCTGACCACGCCGCCGGGCGTCGATGCCGAGCTGAGCTTCCGCCACGCGGAGGAGCTGATGGCGCGCAACCTGTGGGCCCAGGCGGTGGCGCAGATCAAGGCGGTGCTCGCGCGCTCGCCCAGCGAGGCCGATTACCACGCCGCGCTCGGCTGGTCGGAGTGGATGGCGGGCCAGGTCAAGCCGGTCGCCGCCGACGCCGCGCGCCCGCACCTGAACCAGGCGCTGGCGATCAACCCCGACCACGCCGCGGCCCACGACTACAAGGGCCGGATCAACGCCGCGCTACGCAGCGACGACGCCGAGGCGCTGTTCCACCTCGAGCGCGCGATCGATCTCGACCCGATGCGCAGCGAGGCGGTGATCGCGATCGAGAAGCTGCTGCTCGAGCGCGGCGAGCTGCGGCGCTACGAGAAGGTGCTCAAGCGCCTGCTGTTCCGGCTGCGCGGGCGCGGCTCGGCGGTCGAGGCCAAGGCGTGGGTCCGGCTCGCCGAGCTGTACTTCGATCACCTCGACGATCCCGACGCCGGCGGCCAGGCCACGACCAACGCGCGGCGGATCAGCCCGCAGGACAGCGACGTGATGCCGCTCCTGCAGCGCACCGCCGCGCGCATGCGGCGCGACACGCTCGAGCCGATCCGCGCGGGCTGGCGCGACGCGCTCGAGGATCCGACCAGCGGCGCGGCCCTGGTCCGCAGCGCCGAGTCGCACGGCCACATGGACGCCGCGTTCCTCGCCGCGTCGACGATGGTCGCGCTGGGCAACGCCGATCCGCACATGGCGGCGCTCTACGAGCAGCGCCGGATCCGCGCGCCGCAGGTGCCGGCGCAGGAGCTGTCGCGCGATCACTGGGCGATGCTGCGCCACGCCGACGACGCGGTCGAGCTCGGCGCGATGATGGAGCTGGTCGCGCCCGCGGTCCAGGCGCTGGCGCCGATGACCCTGGCCGACGGCGACGTCGACGCCGGCACGCGGATCGACGAGGCCGACATGCCGCCGGCGTTCGCCCGGCTCCGCAACCTGTACGCCGATCTGCTCGGCGTGCCGGCGGCGCCGGTCTACTCGCGGGTCGAGCTCGGCACGCAGATCCACGTCGTCGCGGCCGATCCGCCGGTGCTGATCGCCGGTGACGAGGCGCTGCCCGCGCCCGAGCGGCCGGAGCTGGTCTATCGCCGGGTCCGGGCGATGACGTACCTGTGGCCGGGCCGC
>DASWOO010000992.1:0-3968 GCA_036404335.1 Kofleriaceae bacterium | reverse complement strand
CGATCGCCGAGGACCTCGCCCGGATGCAGATCGACACCGCGGTCGCCGAGGGCGACGTCGGCCGGCTGGTCGAGAAGATGAAGGCGACGTTCACCGTCGACGCGTTCCCCGGCCGCGTGTTCGCCGGCACGGTCCGCCAGGTCCGCAACGCGCTGACCACGACCCAGGGCGTGGTCACCTACGACGCGGTGATCGACGTCGACAACAGCGACCACGCGCTACGCCCGGGCATGACCGCCAACGTCACGTTCGTGCTCGCGCAGGTCAGCGACGCGGTGAAGATCCCCAACGCCGCGCTGCGGTTCAAGCCGACCCGCGAGCAGATGACGGCGGTGTTCCAGCAGTTCGGCGGCGGGCGCGGCCACGGCTCGGGCTCGGGCCGCCGCCGCGGATCGGGCGCGGGCAGCGACAAGGACGAGCTCGCCGGGATCAAGTCGGGCGACAGCGGCCCGCCGGGCCCGCCGGGCGAGATGGCGGCGGGCCCCGGCGCCAAGCAGCCGGCGACCGACAAGAAGCCGGTGTGGAAGCTGGTCGACGGCAAGCCCAAGCGGGTGATGGTCAAGGTCGGGCTGACCGATGGCTCGTCGACCCAGCTGGTCGAGGGCGAGCTCGCGCCCGGCGACGAGCTGATCACCGAGATCATCGGCGCGCCGACCGGCCCGGCCCGCAAGGTGGGAGCGTTCTGATGTCGCCGCCGCTCGTCGAGATGCAGGGGATCCACCGCACCTACGTGATGGGGGACAACCTGGTTCACGCGCTGCGCGGCGTCGACCTGACGATCGAGACCGGCTCGTCGATCGCGATCATGGGCACGTCGGGATCGGGCAAGTCGACCATGATGAACATCATAGGCTGCCTCGACCAGCCCACCCAGGGGAGCTATCTACTCAACGGCAAGAACGTCGCGCGGCTGTCGCGCACCGAGCTCGCCGACGTGCGCGGACGGATGATCGGCTTCGTGTTCCAGAGCTTCAACCTGCTGTCGCGGACCAGCGCGCTCGAGAACGTCGAGATGCCGCTGATGTACCAGGGGCTGCCGGGCAAGGAGCGCCACAAGCGGGCGATGCTCGCGCTCGAGCGGGTCGGCCTGGCGAGCCGCGCCGACCACCACTCGAGCCAGCTGTCGGGCGGTCAGCAGCAGCGCGTGGCGATCGCCCGCGCGCTGGTCGGCGAGGCACCGATCATCATGGCCGACGAGCCGACCGGCAACCTCGACACCCGCACGTCGTACGAGGTCATGTCGATCCTGCAAGGCCTGGTCGAGCAGGGCAAGACCGTCATCCTCGTCACCCACGAGATCGACATCGCCGCGTACGCGTCGCGCGTGGTGACCCTGCGCGACGGCCTGGTCGTCGACGACCACCGCCAGACCCCGGTCAACGCGGCCGCGAACCTGGAGGCGGCCGCATGAGCGTCTTCACCACATTACGGCTCGCGATGCGCGCGCTGTGGCGCAACAAGGTCCGCTCGGCGCTGACCATGCTGGGCATCGTGTTCGGCATCGGCGCGGTGATCGCGATGGTCGCCGGCGGCCAGGGCGCGCAGCAGTCGGTCAGGGACGTGTTCCAGAGCCTGGGCACCAACGTGCTGATCCTGACCAACGGCTCGCAGCGCAGCTTCGGCGCGGCGGGCGGCAGCGGCTCGCGCCAGTCGCTGACCTGGGACGACATGGCCGCGCTGCAGGACGGCGAGATCCCGAGCATCAAGTGGGTCGCGCCGATGCTGCAGGTCAAGGCCCAGATCGCGTCCGAGGACGCCAACTGGAACACCAGCGTGATCGGCACGACCGCGGTGTGGTTCAAGATCCGCAGCTGGGGCGCCGCGCAGGGCGCGGTGTTCGACGAGGACACCGGCAACAGCAACGCCAAGGTCGCGGTGATCGGCAAGACGGTCGCGACCCAGCTGTACGGCACGTCGAACCCGGTCGGCCAGACCATCCGGATCGCCGGCCAGCCCTACGAGGTCGTCGGCGTGCTGGTCAGCAAGGGCCAGGGCCCGATGGGCGACACCGACGACACGCTGATCATCCCGGTCAAGACCTACCAGCAGAAGCTGTCCAAGGGCCTGGCCAAGTACGTCGCCGGCCAGATCCTGATCTCGATGACCTCGGACGACGCGGCCGAGCGGACGATGGCCGGGGTGACGGGCCTGTTGCGCGATCGCCACAAGCTCGACGGCAACGACGAGGATGACTTCAAGATCCGGAACCCGGCCGAGTTCGCTCAGGCCCAGCAGGACTCGACCCAGCGGATCGCGACCCTGCTGGCGATCGTCGCCGGCGTCTCGCTGTTCGTCGGCGGCATAGGCGTCATGAACATCATGCTGGTCAGCGTGATCGAGCGGACGCGGGAGATCGGCATCCGGATGGCGGTCGGCGCCAAGCCGATCGACGTGATGACCCAGTTCCTGGTCGAGTCGCTCGTGCTCGCGGCGGTCGGCGGTCTGCTCGGCCTCGCGCTGGGCGCCGCGGCCGCCAAGTACATGGCGGGATATTTTGGATGGAAGTTCTTCTTCCCGGCAGCTACCGCGGCGATCGCGTTCGTCGTATCCGGTGGTGTCGGTGTGGTGTTTGGTCTGTATCCGGCAATCCGAGCCTCGCGGCTCGACCCGATCACGGCTCTGAGGTACGAGACATGAAGGTCCTTTCTGTGATGCTCCTGGCGGCGCTGTCCGGCGTCGCCGCTGCCCAGCCCGGCGCGCAACCCACGCAACCCGCGACGCCCGCCCGCGGCACCCCGGCGGCGCCGCTCGCCCCGCCGTCGAACACCGGCTCGACCGCGACCCCGGCCACGCCGACCGCGCCCGATCCGTCGCGGCCGACGACCAGCGCCGGCGGCGAGGTCCTGTCGCTGGACCGCGCGCTGCAGATCGCGATGCAGCAGCAGCCGACGCTGCGCGAGGCCCGGGCCCAGGTGCTCGCGGCCGAGGGCCGGATCGACCTGGCCAAGGTCGCGCGCAACCCGGCGATCAACGTCGCCGCGTCGGGCACGATCGGCTCGACCGGCGTGCGGCCGTGCGACGAGCTGTCGCCCAACGGCGCGACCTGCGGCGGGTTCTTCCACAGCGCCGAGGGCCTGAACCTGAGCGCCAACGCCAGCTGGCGGATCTACGACTTCGGCCAGACCTCGGCCAACATCCGCGCGGCCGAGCTGACCGCCGACGCCACCGCCGCCGCGGTCAACACCAACGTGCTCGACGTCCGCACCAACGTCGAGACCACGTACCTCGAGGCCGTCGCCCGCCGCCGGCTGGTCGAGGTCGCCGAGGCCACGGTGAAGAGCGAGGACGGCCACCTCGACCAGGCGCGGCGGTTCGTCGCCGCCGGCGCCAAGGATCCGATCGAGGTCGCGCAGGCCCAGGCGCGCGACGCCAACGCCAAGTCGGCGCTCGCCCAGGCGCAGAGCAACGAGGCGATCTCGCTGGCGAACCTGCGCTCGGCGATCGGCTGGGTCAACCCGGAGCGCTCGCCGACGGTGTCGCCGAACTGGCCGTCGCCGTCGGACGCCGAGCCGCCGGCGCTCGGCGCGCTGGTCGAGACCGCGCGCAAGCTGCGCCCCGAGATCATCCAGCTCGACAAGCAGCTGGGCGCGGCCGACGCCGGCCTGACCGCGGCCCGGGCCGAGCGCCGACCGGTGCTGTCGGCCAACGCCGACATGCTGTGGGCGCCGGGCAACGATGACTGGAGCCCGCAGCCGAGCTGGGCGGCGACCCTGCAGCTGAGCTGGGCGCTGTTCGACGGCGGCCGGTCCGCGGCCGATCAGAAGATCGCGCTCGCCAACATCGCCAACGCCGCCGCCCAGCGCGATGGCCTGCTCGTGACGCTGACCTCGCAGATCGACTCGGCGCGGTCGCAGATCGTCGCCAACCGCGAGAACGTGCGCGCCTCGACCGAGGCGGTGTCCGCCGCGCGCGCCCAGCTCCAGCTCGCCGAGGCGCGCTACGCCCAGGGCCTGGGCAGCCAGATCGAG
>DASWOO010000991.1:0-3125 GCA_036404335.1 Kofleriaceae bacterium | reverse complement strand
AGAACAGAGCGTGACGATCCTCGGCGGTGATATCGTGGAGCGGCAGCAGCGGCTCGCCAGTGCGATCGAGCCGCGCCGCCTCGGCCGCGCGCACCGCGAAGCTCTCGGCGGCGAATTCGCCGCCGATCGGATCGAGCCGGCGCGCGGCCGGCCCCTCCTCATCCTCGCCGGCGCCGCGAATCAGCGCGGCGGCCAGGCGATGCTCCTCGGCGCGCAGCAAGGCGGCGGCGGCGAGCCCCGATCGCGCGAGCAGGCCAGCGCGGGCGAAGCGGGCGGGCAGATCCTCCGGCGGCGGCGCGTCGAGCCTCGGCTCGGCGGCGCGCAAGGCCGTCTCGACCGCGCCGATCACCGATTCGATCAGCAATCCGGCCCGCGCCCGCGCCGCGTCGTCGATCGCGAATTCACGCGGACGGACCAGGTCCCCGCCGACCGTGGCCAGCCGATCGCGCAGCCGCGCCGCGCCGTCGAGCGCGGCGGCGAGCAGCGGGGCACCCGGCATATCGGGAGCGTCGGAACCTGTCGGCGAGGCGGACATGCCCCGGTTCTAGCGGCTCGTCGTTAATTCCGCGCTAAACTTGGCGAGCCGCTGCTGCACGGCCGCGAAAGAGATCGCCGCATAGCCCGCCAGCGCCAGCAAGCCCGGCAGGATGAGGAGCGCAGCCGCGAACAGCGCGAACACCAGCACCAGCGCGTCGCCATCGGCGATCCATCGCGGCGACGCTCCGCCCACCCGCGCGAGACTGTGCCGCTCGCGCTGGAGCGCGGCCATCGCCGCGATGGTCGCCACGGCCACCGCCACCGACGTCCAGTCGCCGGACGCGCCCGGCCCGGATACGCGGTGCAAGGCGAACAGCACGAGCGCGACACCCGCCGCTCCCAGCCGGGCGCGCCCGAGCAGATCGTCCGGAGACCCCGGCGAGAGCCGCACCGCCGCCAGCAACCGGCCGAGCGATTCGAGCAGGCCGCCCGCCATCATCAGCGCCAGCCCGGCCAGGACCCAGCCATACCAGAGCATCGGCGCCGCCAGCAGGGTCAGCGCGATCGCACCCCAGCGCAACCAGCGCGCCTGCAAGCGTCGCTCCAGCACGCCGCCGATCGCCAGCCGCGCCAGCGGGCCGTAGAGAAAGCGCGAGGGCCAGGCCTCGCCCGCCATGTCGCCGTCGAGGCTGGCCTGCGTCGCCGCCCGCGCGCCAGCGCGCGAGCGCACCAGTGTCGCCGGCTCGATCTCGCCCAGCGCGCCGCCATCGGCGATGTCGATGCGGCGAGCCGACGCGCCGACCGCGCGGCGCAACAATGTCGAATGCAGATCCCAGTCGCCGAGCGCCGCCACCGTCTTGCGCAGCATCTCCCCGCCGACCAGCGCGATGCCGGTCCAGCGCGTCGCCGCGTCGATCCGTTCGAACGTGCCGGCGGGGCCGCCCTCGCCGCCCTCGCCGATCGTCAACAGCGCCGGCGCGGGGCTGGCGCCGAGCCGCGCGACCGTGGCCGCCCCGGCCAGCGCGCCGTCGGCGAACACCATGACCCGCTCGTCCGGATGAAAGCGATCCGCCGCGTCGCCAGCGCTGCGCGCGACCTCGATCGCGATACCGTCCCGCCGCAGCCGATCGATCGCGCCGGTCAGCACGCCGGGCACCCGCTCGACCAGCAGCACGACATGCGCCGCGCCGGCGCGCGTCGCCAGCCGCGCCTGACGCTCGACCAGAGTCCGCCCGGCGACCGGCAGCGTGCCGATCAGCCCGGCGCCGTCATCCGCCTCGCGCACCGCGGCGATCAGCGCGGCTAGCGCCATGCCGTCATTCCCTGCGCCGATATGCCCTGTCCCGTCATCGCGTCGGGATAGCGCCGCGCGCATCGCTATGCCAGCGGCGCGCCCGATGGACGGCGCCGTTCGTCGCGACGATGACGCGCGGCTATTCCTATCGGCCGGCTTGGTGATACAAACGCGGTCATGACCAGGGGGGCTTTCCGGGCGGGCATACCGCTGCGATCCGACGCCGAGGGTGGCGAATCGCCTCGCGACTCGGAGCATGATTCGGGCATCACCGATTTCGGCGACGATGTGCCGGCGGCGGCGCCCACCGCCACGATCGGCGAGAAGCTGCTGGTCGGCCTCCTCGGGCTGACCGCCTTCATGTGGGTGGCGGCGATGGCCGGGCTGGCGATGAGCGCGATCGGCACGCGCCCGATCGATCTCGTGACGGTGCTGCGCGGCCTCAGCATGGCGAGCGGCCCGCTCGCGCTGATCGTCGCCCTGCTGATCCTGTGGCAGCGCAACAGCGGCCGCGCGGCGCGGCGCTATGCCGACGTCGCGCGCGGCGTGCGGACGGAGACGCTGGCGCTCGACGCGGTGCTGGGCCTCACCTCGCGCCGGCTGGAGCAGGATCGCGCCGCCGTCGCCGAACAGGCCGACGCACTGGTCGCGCTTGCCGACCAGACGTCCGAGCGGCTGAACGGCGTGACCGGCGCGCTCGCCCGCGAGATCGCCAATCTCGCCCGGCAGAGCGCCGATCTCGACGCCGCCGCCGGCACCGCGCGCGTCGACATGGGGGTGCTGCTCGCCGATCTCCCGATCGCCGAGGAAAAGACCCGCGCGCTCGCCGAGAGCATCCGCGTGACCGGCGCCGGCGCGCATGAACAGGCCGCCGCCCTCGCCGCCGCGCTGGAGACGCTGTCGGCCCGCGCGCGCGATGCCGAGGACGGCACCGCCACCGCCGCCAGCCGCCTCTCGGCGCAGGTGTCGCGCATCGCCGGGGCCAGCGAGGTCGCGACGCGCGGCATCGACGAGGCCGGCCAGCGCATGACCGGATCGATCGACTCCGTGCTCGCCCGCGCCGCCGACGCGGTGGAGCGCACCCGCCAGGGCGTCGCCGCGCAGGGCGAGGCGATCGACGCCATGATCGAACATGCGCAGGCCACGGCGGAGGCCGCCGCCGCGCAGGCCGCGCAGGCGCTGGAGGCGCGGGTCGGCGCGATCGGCGGCGAGATCGCGGCGATCGGCGCGGCGCTCAGCGCGCAGGACGGCAGCGGCGCGGCGATGGTGGAACGCATCCAGCGCGGCCTCGCCTCGATCGACGCGCGCTTCGCCGAGCTGGACGAGACCGGCCGCGCCCGCACCGAGCGGCTGG
>DASWOO010000990.1:0-5531 GCA_036404335.1 Kofleriaceae bacterium | reverse complement strand
CGCCGGCGCGACCGGCGACGCCGCCGACCGCGCGATCCGCGTGCTCGGCCCGGCCCGCGCCGCCCAGCTGCGCGACCGCGTCGAGCTCCGCTGGTGCCCGCACAACCCCAGCCAGCTCGCCGCCGATGCGCCGGTCGCGCTCGACGTCGAGGTCAAGCACGTCGGCGAGCTGCTGGTGAAGGTGTTCCGCATCGACCCGCTCGCGTACTTCCAGCACCACCGCCGCGAGGTCGACACCCAGCTCGACCTCGACGGCCTCGCCGCCAGCGACGAGCAGGTGATCGCGCTCGGCGAGCCGGCGATCCATCGGGTCCGGCGGCGGATCGAGCTGCCGAGCTGCCGCCGGCCGGGGACCTATGTCGTCGATCTGATCGGCAACGGCACCGCCAGCCGCGCGGTGATCCGCAAGGGCCGGCTGCGTCACACCGTGCGCACCGGCGCCGCCGGCCAGGTCGTGACGATCCTCGACGAGGCCGGGCTGCCGCGCCCCGACGCGCGCGCCTGGATCGGCGACCGCGAGTACGTCCCCGACGCCGACGCGCAGATCGTCGTGCCGTTCTCGACCCAGCCCGGCCGCACGCCGATGCTGCTCGCGGCCGGCGACCTGGCGACCGTCGCCCAGCTCGACGTCGCCGGCGAGGCCGCGCAGCTGAGCCTGGCGCTGGCGCTCGACCGCCAGAGCCTGACCGCCGGCCGCACCGCCCGGGCGGTCGCGCGGCTCGGCCTGACGATCGGCGGCGCGCCGGCGTCGCTGGCGCTGATCAAGCAGCCGACCTGGGACGTCGTGATGACCGATCGCCACGGCGTGACCACCACGAAGTCGTTCCCGCTGGTGCTCGCCGACGACGCCGCCGCGGTGCTCGAGTGGCCGGTCGGTGACGACCTCGCCCAGCTGGTGATCGGCGTGCGCGGCCGGCTCGAGCTCCGCAGCCAGCAGCGCGAGCAGGACATCGTTGTGCGCCGCGAGCTGGTGGTCGCGCAGATGTACGCGAGCGTCGGCACCGAGGCGATGTACCTGGCCCAGACCGCCGACGGCTGGGTGGTCTCGGCGCTGGGCAAGGCCGGCGAGCCGCGGGCGCAGCGGCCGGTGGCGATCGGCCTGATCCACCGCTGGGCCTCGACCGAGCTGCAGCTCGAGCTGGCGACCGACGCGCGCGGCCGGGTCGAGCTCGGCGCGCTGCCCGGCGTGCGGCAGATCCGCGCGACGCTCGGCGGGCTGAGCCAGACCTGGGCGGTCGACGCGCCGGCGCTGCCGCCGGTGTCGCTCTACGCGACCGCGGGCGACGACATCCTGGTCCACCTGCCGGCGACGCGCGGCGCGCACGAGGTGATGCCGCGGCTGTCGCTGGTCGAGATCCGCGGCCGGGCGCCCGCGCGCCACGTCACCGCCGAGCTCGAGCCGCTGGCCGGCGCGCTGGCGATCAAGGGCCTGCCGCCCGGCGAGTACCAGCTGCGCGCGCCCGGCCTGCCGGTCACGGCGATCTACGTCACCAGCGCGCGGCTGCAGATCGGCGACTGGGCGATCGCCGAGCGCGAGCAGGTCGAGGTCCCGCGCTTCGCGCCGGCGATCGCGGCGGTGGAGCTCGGCCCCGACGGCGGCGACCTGACGATCCGGCTGCGCGGCGCGGACGAGGCCACCCGGGTCCACGTGATCGCGACGCGCTACCTGCCCGCGCCGGTCGAGGCGCTCCCCGGTGGCCCCGCGGTGGCGCCGCGCTGGCGCGCCGACAGCGAGCTCGCGGCGCGCTACGTCGCCGGCCGCGAGCTCGGCGACGAGTACCGCTACGTGCTCGAGCGCCGCGCCCAGCCGCGCTACCCGGGCGTGATGCTCGACCGGCCGAGCCTCCTGCTCAACCCCTGGTCGCGCAAGTCGACGGACACCCAGGTCATGACCGCCCGCGGCGGCGGCGGGTTCGGCGCAGGCGGCCCGGCGTCGCCGATGATGGCGGCGATGCCGGCGGGCATGGTCGGCTCTCACAACCTGGCGGCCGTGAACGACGCTGCGTTTGCCGGCTACGAGCTCTTGCCCGAGCCGCCGGCCGTGGTCGCGAACCTGGTCCCCGACCACACCGGCACGGTCCGGATCGCGCGCGCCCAGCTCGCCGGCGCGGCGTCGGTGGTGATCATCGCCGACGACCCCGCCGGCCGGTCCGAGCGCCGGATCGCCTTGCCCGAGCCCGCGCTGGTCCCGCGCGAGCTGCGGCTGATGCGCGCGCTCGATCCCGAGCGCCACGCGACCCAGCGCAAGGCGATCGCGCCGCTGACCGCCGGCGGCCAGCTGGTGATCGAGGATCTCGCGACCGCGCAGGTCCACCTGCTCGACAGCGTCGGCCGCGCGCACGCCTACCTGCTCGCGCTGCGTGACGACCCGACCCTGCGCGAGTTCGCGTTCGTCACCCGCTGGGACGCGCTCGCCCCCGCCGAGCGCCGCGCGCTGTACAGCAGGTACGCCTGCCACGAGCTGCATCTGTTCCTGTACTTCAAGGACCGCGCGTTCTTCGACGAGGTCATCCGGCCGTACCTGGCGCACAAGCGGCGCAAGACGTTCGTCGATCACTGGCTGCTCGACGCCGACCTGACGCGCTACCAGGACCTCGCCGAGCTCGCCCGGCTCAACGCCGCCGAGCGCGCGCTGCTCGCGTGGCGGATCCCCGGCGACGACGCGCTGCCGCGGATCCTCGACGACCAGGTCGACGTCCAGACGCCCGACCTCGCGCGCGACACCCGGCTGATCGACGCGCTGCTCGGCGCCCAGGCGCTCGACGGCGACGATGCGCTCCAAGCAGACCGGGCGGACCGGCCGGCGAAGGACGTGGACGGCGACACGACCGGCGAGCTCTCCGAGGTGTCCCCCGACCTCGATCTGGACGGCCCGTCCCGCTCGATGACGATGCCGCCGCCGATGGCGGCCAGCGCGTCGCTGCGCAGCCGCGCCCCCGCCGCGCCGAAGAGCGCCAAGAAGCTCGCCGCGCCCGGCGGCCCGCAGCGGCTGTCCGCCGATCTGCGGCGCCGCGCCGAGGTGGCGCCGATGTTCCGCGCCGCCGACAAGACCCAGGAGTGGGCCGAGCACAACTGGTGGCGGCGCACGCCGGCCGAGAGCCGCGCCGAGATGATCGCGGCCAGCCGGCTGTGGCGCGACCTGGCCAAGCACGGCGCGCGCCCCGGCTTCCTGTCGCCGTGGCTCGGCCTGGCGACCGGCAGCTTCGCCGAGGCGATGGTCGCGCTCGCGGTCACCGACCTGCCGTTCGCGCCGGCCGCGCACGTGATCACCCAGGACGGGCCGAAGCTCACGGTGATCGCCGCCGGCCACGCGCTGGCCGGCACGTCGCAGCTGATCGACGCCCCGCTCGCCCCGGCCGGCGCGCCGCTGGTCGTCGGCACGACGTTCGTGCGCGCCGACGATCGCTATCAGATCGTCGCCGGCGAGCGCCTCGATCGCTACGTCGACGGCCCGTTCGCGGCCGGCGTGGCCTACGTCTGCCAGGTCGTGCTCGCCAACCCGTCGAGCCAGCGCCAGCGGATCTCGGCGCTGATCCAGATCCCGCGCGGCGCGGTCGCGATCGCCGGCGGCCGGGCGACCCAGACGATCGACGTCGTGCTGCCGCCGTACGGCACCCACGGCCACGAGGTCCGGTTCTACTGGCCGGCGCCCGGCGCGTGGTCGCAGTTCCCGGTGCACGTCAGCCGCGCGGGCGCGATCATCGCCGCCGGCGCGCCGCGCACGCTCGACGTCCAGACCGGCGAGGCCGCGCCCGATCGCACGTCGTGGTCGTTCATCTCGCAGCGCGGCACGCTGGCCGAGGTCGTGGCCTACCTGGCGACCGCCAACCTCGCGGCGATCCAGCTGGCGCGCGTGGCGTGGCGGCTGCGCGACGCCGAGGCCTACCACGCGATCCTCGGCGCGCTCGAGGCCCGGCGGGCGTACGCCGCCGAGCTGTGGGCCTACGCGTTCAAGCACGGCGACGCCCCGAGGATCCGGACCTGGCTGCGCGAGCGGGCGCTCGCCGGCGGCGGGCTCGGCGGCGGCCCGGTGCTCGACATGCTCGACCTCGACGCCGAGGAGCTCGGCGGCTACGAGCACCTCGAGCTCGCGCCGCTGACCAACGCGCGCGCCCACCGGCTGGGCGGCAAGCTGCAGCTCGCCAACGACGGCCTGGCCGCGCAGTACACCCGGTTCCTCGAGCTGGTCGCCCACCGCGCGCGGCCGACCGCCGAGGATCTGCTCGCCGCCACCCACTACCTGCTGGCGCAGGACCGGATCGCGCCGGCGCTCGCGACCCTGGCGCGGGTCGACGCCGCCGAGCTCGCCGAGCGGATGCAGCACGATTACCTCGCCGCCTACGTCGCGTGCCTGACGGCCGACCTGCCCCGTGCCCGCGAGGTCGCGGCGCGATGGAGCGATCACCCGGTCGATCGCTGGCGCCACCGGTTCGGCGCGCTGGCCCAGCTGCTCGCCGAGCTCGACGGCGCGGCGGCCGCGGCGGTCGATCCGCGCAGCCGCGACCAGCAGCAGGCCGAGCTCGCCGCCCGGCAGCCGGCGTTCGAGCTCGCGGTCGATCGCGACGGCATCACCGTGCACAGCAGCCACGTCGAGGGCCTCGAGCTCCGGCTGTTCGAGATGGACATCGAGCTCTTGTTCTCGCGCCAGCCGTTCGTCCAGAGCGACGCGTCGCGGTTCTCGTTCATCGAGCCCGGCCACCGCGAGGCGCTCGCCGCGCCGCCGCCCGAGCTCCGGATCGCGTGGCCCGCGCGGATGCGCGGCAAGAACGTGGTGGTCGAGGCGGTCGGCGCCGGGCTGCGCAAGGCCGTGGTCCACTACGCCAACGATCTGGTCACGACCCTGTCGAACCAGTACGGCCAGCTGCGGGTCGTGCGGGCCAGCGATCGCGCGCCGCTGCCGGCGACCTACGTCAAGGTCTATGCCCGCAAGCGCGACGGCGCCGTCGAGTACTACAAGGACGGCTACACCGACCTGCGCGGCTGGTTCGACTACGCGACCCTGTCGACGACCGAGCTCGACCAGGTCGAGCGCTTCGCGATCCTGGTCTGCTCGGACACCGCGGGCGCCGCGATCCTCGAGGCCGCGCCCCCGGCCCGATAGCCGGCGATCGCCCTTTTGCGCCGAACAGCTCGCGCGCGCTTTCGAACCGTTCGAGACTGGCGACCCGACCTTGCCGTGCAGGTCGCCGCGCGGCAACGTGTTCGCATGGTGTATCGAGGCGAGCTGACCGTCGCGACCCGAGGGCGCGGAACCTACGACATCACGCGCGAGGTCGCGCGCGTGGTCGCGAGCAGCGGCGCCCGGGAGGGCCTCGCCACGATCTGGATCGCGCACACCAGCGCGTCGCTGATCGTGTGCGAGAACGCCGACGCGGCCGTGCGCGAGGACCTCGAGCGGTTCTTCAGCCGGCTGGTGCCCGACGGCGATCCGCTGTTCGAGCACACCGACGAGGGCGACGACGACATGCCGGCGCACGTCCGGTCGATCCTGACCCAGACGTCGATCGGCATCCCGCTCGCCGCCGGCAAGC
>DASWOO010000989.1:0-8783 GCA_036404335.1 Kofleriaceae bacterium | reverse complement strand
CTGTACGACCTCGTCAACGGCTACACCAACGACGAGCTCCACGCGGGGACCGCGGATCCCGACGATCCGAACGCGGCGCGCTGCCAGCAACTCGAGACCAACGTGCCGCTGTGGCTGCTGTTCAGCACCACGAACAACACGAGCATGTTCGACGTCAACATCCAGCAGAACATCGGCACGCTGAGCACCGACTCGGGCACGCAATCGAGCGGCGTCGACACCTATCCGCCGCCGCTGCCGGACGATCTCCAGGCGCTGCCGAGCGACGAGTCGATCAACCTCAAGTGGACGGTGCCGACCAGCCGCAACACCGACATCGCGTACTACCAGGTGCTGTGCACCGACGAGACCAACTCGGTGGTCCGCCCGCGCGTGTCGAGCGCGCGCTACGTGACCACGGCCTCGCAGTGCAGCGACGCCAAGGTCGCCGACCTCGCCGAGGAGCAGCTCACGGACTTCCCGTCGAGCGACGCCAACGAGGATCCCGCCGAGTTCCCGTCCGGCAACTTCGGCAAGCTGTCGGACGCGTACATCTGCGGCGAGGCGACGTCGGGCACCGCCAACTCGATCAAGCTGACCGGGCTGCACAACGGCACGAAATACCGGCTGATCTTCCTGTCGATCGACCTGCACGGCAATTACAGCGGCGAATACCTCGACCACACCGTCACGCCGATCCCGGTGACCGACTTCTGGGAGGACCTGCACGGCGATGGCAACGACGACCCCAAGGGCGGGTTCTGCCTGCTCGCCGAGACCTACGGCGACGATGGCTCGCTGACCGGCATGCTGCGGTCGTTCCGCGACGACACGCTCGGCGGCTCGGGCGCCGGCCGCTGGCTCGGCCGCGCCTACTACGCGACGCTGGGCAAATGGGGCGGCCTGGTCCACGGGTCGATCGTCCGGCGGGTGATCGCCGGCGTCGTGCTCGCGCCGCTGGTCGCGTTCGCGCTGCTCTGGCACTGGCTGACCCTGCCCGGCCTGTTCGCCGCGATCGTCCTCGGCCGCTGGCTCGGCCGCTGGCTCGGGCGCTGGCTGTGGCGGCGCCGCGCCTGGCTCGCCCAGCGCCGCTGGGTGGTCGCCGGCGGCGCGCTCGCCGTGATCTGCGTGCTCGCCCCCGGCCTGGCCCGCGCCGACAAGTTCCAGCCGTACTGGGAGAACGATCCGCTCGACAAGTCGACCGACGCGACCGGCGCGCCGAGCGATCCCAACTTCGATCCGACATTCGACCCGGCGCTCGAGACCCGCGACAACAACGGCTCGACCAACCCGTTCACCGACGAGAAGGAAAAGAACCAGGACGTGATCGTCGGCCCGGGGCCGAGCTCGTTCCACGTCGGCATCAAGGTCGGCCCGTACTTCCCCGACATCGACAAGCAGGCCGGCAGGCCCGACTACGGGCCGTATCGCCAGATGTTCGGCGGCTACAACCTGATGCCGATGGTCGACGTCGACTACGTGCTGTGGCACGGCTTCGGCCAGGTCACCATCGGCGGCACGGTCGGCTATCTCCAGAAGACGGCCAACGGCTTCGTCGACGGCTCGACGCCCGGCGACCACGAGCGCATGCGCGTGCCCGGCGCGCAGAACAAGTTCCAGCTGGTCCCGGCCGCGCTGGTCGCCGGCTATCGCTTCACCTACCTCGACGACACGTACGGCATCCCGCTGGTGCCCTACGTCCGCGGTGGCCTGTCGTACTACGTCTGGCGGGTCACGGCGCCCGACGGCGACGTCGCCGAGATCTGCAGCGGCATGGGCGAGGCCGAGAAGTGCGGCAACTCGGCGTTCGGCGCCTCGGTCGGCGTCCAGGGCGCGATCGGCCTGGCGGTCCGCGTCGAGCGGATCGACTCCGGCACCGCGGCCTCGATGCGCAACAGTGGCATCCAGCACGTCGGGATCTACGGCGAGCTCTCGATCGCCAAGGTCGACGGCTTCGGCTCGGACAGCAAGCTGTCGGTGGGGGACCGGACCTGGTTCGCGGGCGTCGACTTTGAATTCTGAGTAACATTTTGCGTTCGTGACGCTCGAGCTCACCCTGGGGTGAGCGCGGGCCGCACAATGACCATCGCGTGGTCACCCACAAGACGCGGTTCATCCTCGGGCTGATCGCCGTGATCATCCTGGTCGCGACCTTCGGTTACGTGTCGCGCTACCCCGACCTCGGCCGCAAGGCGGCGATGGCCGAGCACCACACCGTCGGCGACACGATCTCGATGTGGCCGGTGCTGCACATCAAGCCCGAGGATCCGACCTGGAAGCAGATCGCCTACACCTCGGTTAACTGGGCCAACGAGAACACGAAGGGCATGTCGTTCGGCGTCGTGCTCGCCGAGCTGCTGTCGACCTTGCTCGGCTACTGGCAGCTCAACCCGCGCGGCCGGATGCGCAGCGCGTTCTACGGCATGATGCTCGGCACGCCGCTCGGCGTGTGCGTCAACTGCGCGGCGCCGGTGTTCAAGGGCGCGCTCAAGTCGCGGCGGATCGAGATGGCGCTGGCGCTGATGTTCGCGTCGCCGACGCTCAACCTCGTCGTGCTGATGATGGCGTTCTCGCTGCTGCCGCTGTACATGGCGGTGACCAAGCTGGTGTTCAACCTGGCGGTGATCCTGGTCGGCGTGCCGCTGCTCGCGCGCTGGCTGGACGACGCGCCGGTCAAGGATCTGCAGAAGCTCGAGGACCGGCTGGCGACCGAGGCCTGCGCGGTGCCGATCCGCGAGGGCCTGGCGCGCGGGCTGGGCGGGCTGGTCGTCGACTTCGCGAGGCAGCTGCGCTGGATCGTCGTCCGCACCGTGCCGCTGATGGTGCTCGCCGGCGTGCTCGGCGCGGCGCTGAGCCACCTGGTGCCGCTCGACGCGCTGCACGGCCAGCGCTCGATCATCGCCGTGCTGATCGCCGCGACGATCGGCCTGATCCTGCCGGTGCCGATGGCGTTCGATGTCGTGCTGACCAACGCGCTGTTCGCCGCCGGCCTGCCGCCGAGCGTCGCGATGGTGCTGCTGCTCAGCCTCGGCGTGTTCAGCATCTACTCGTTCATGATCACATGGCAGAGCGCGTCGCGGCGCTGGGCGATCTACATCGCCGCCGGGCTGTGGCTGGTGATCGTGCCGCTCGGCTATGTCGCGCCCCTGCTCCACCAGTGGTTCTACCTGGACCGCAACCTGGCGAGCTATCGCGCGCTGACCGCGCGCGCGGTCGATCACGCGCCGCCCCGGCCCGCCGTGGCCGCCCACACCGGAGCCAGCGCGCCGCTGCCCCGCGAGGCGATCACCATCGGCGGCGTTGCGATGACCCGCACCGCGTTCTTCGCCCGGGGCGCCGCGACCGGCAAGTTCGTCCAGCACGAGGGCCCCGAGCTGGGCCTGAGCCACGGCTTCATGTACAAGATGCGCGACTACCCCGATCCGTTCTGGATCGGCCGCGGCACGACCGCCGGCGACTTCGACAAGGACGGCTGGCAGGACGTCGCGTTCGGCAGCGACCAGGGTCCGGTCCTCTACCGCAACCTCGGCGGCCGGTTCGCCGAGGTCCCGCTCGAGCTGCCCGAGCTCGCCGGCGCGCGGGTCTACGGCGTGGCGTTCGTCGACCTCGACGGCGACACCTGGCCCGATCTGTTCGTGACGACGTTCCACCGCGGCAACTACTGGGTGCACAACGACCACGGCACGTTCGCCGCGCACGCCGTGCGGATCCCCAACGGCGACGGCATCCTGACGGTCAGCCCGGCGTTCGCCGACCTCGACGGCGACGGCCGGATCGACATCTTCAACGGCAACATGGCGCTGGGCGTGATCACCGGCTCGCGGGCCTACGGCCCCGGCCGGCAGAACGGCATCACCTGGAACAGGCCGGGAGGGTTCGCGTTCGAGCCGATGACCGACGAGGCCGACGGCGAGACCATGGCGTCCTTGATCAGCGACCTCAACGGCGACGGCGCGCTCGACCTCTACGAGAGCAAGGACTTCGTCATCCCCGACGACCTGTACTTCGGCGTGCCGGGCTCGCCGATGCGCAAGCGGCTCAAGGCGCCGGGGATCCTGGGCTTCGCCACGCCGATCTTCTCGATGTCGGCCGACACCGGCGACCTCGACAACGACCTGCGCCTGGATCTGCTCGTCACCGGCACGCTGGCGACCAAGCAGGACCTCGGCGACCAGCCGATCGACGGGCTCGCGGCCACCGAGTACAAGAAGGCCAAGGACGAGGTCGCGTACTGTGACCGGATCGAGGACCCGGCGTACCGCGCCAACTGCAAGCTCAACCGGCGCGCGGACCACCTGATCCCGTTCGAGCGGCTCAAGAACCTCGACGTCCGCGACTGCCAGAAGATCGCCGACGCCGAGCAGCGCGACGCGTGTCTGCTGTCGATGATGTGGATGATCGTCACCAACAACGACGACGACTCCGACTGCCAGCAGCGCTACGGGTTCGACGCCAAGGTCCTCGAGGTCTGCCAGCTGGTGCGCGCCGCCGGCCCGTACCACGGCCGCGACGACTACAAGAACGAGGCGCCGCAGATCGACAAGCCGGTGCTGTACTTCGGCCAGGCCGATGGCGGCCTCGCCCGCGCCGCGCCCGGCGTGTTCGACCACCCGGGCGGCTGGACCTGGTCGTCGCGGATCGCCGACCTCGACAACGACGGATGGCAGGACATCTTCAACGCCGAGGGCGCGGTGGCGATGAAGGACTTCGGCTGGAACGTGTACCTGCACAACGAGCCGGGCCCCGACCACCACCGGCGGTTCGCGCAGAAGCAGTTCAGCGCCGGGCTGACCAACGACTTCAACCTGTTCTCGTTCGTGCTGATCGACTACGACCACGACGGCGATCTCGACATCATCGGCAACGGCTCCGAGGGCCCGCCGCAGATCTACGAGAACCAGAGCACCGGCGCGAACCACAGCATCGCGTTCGCGCTCGACAGCCCGGCCGGCAACACGGTCAACCTGAACGCGAAGCTCACGATCTACCCCGAGGGCGGCGCGCCGCAGCTCCGCGAGCTCAAGGCCGGCGGCGGCTACCAGACGGTCGACGCGCCGATCGCGTGGTTCGGGCTCGGCGACCGGACCAAGATCACCAAGCTCGAGCTGGCGTGGCCGGGTGGCCGCAAACAAACGATCGAGGGAGAGCTGACGGCAGATGCGCTGTATCGAATCCCGGTTCCGTGACCTCCTGATCGCCTGCGTGGCGCTCGGCCTGGGCGTCGCCCATGCCGCGCCGCAGCCCGCGAAGGGCATCCCGTATGGCAACCCGTGGGCGCCGCCGGCCCGGCCCGCGCTCCCCGCCGACTGGATCGAGCACGCCGCGGCCAACCCGCACCCGTCGGTGGCCTACGCCTGGGTCGACATCCTGCTCGAGGCCACCGAGCACGACATCCAGCGGGTCCACGCCCCGCGACCGACGATCATCTCGCGGCAGATGGCGATCCCGCTGACCGCGATGTACGACGCGTGGGCGGCCTACGACGCCAGAGCGGTCGGCACCCGGCTCGGCGGCAAGCTGCGGCGGCCCGCCCGCGAGCGCACCGCCGCCAACCGGGCCAAGGCGATCGCCTACGCGACCTACCGCGGCCTGGTCGGCGTGTTCGCCGAGGACAAGCCGTGGCTCGACGACCAGCTGCGCAAGCAGGGCTACGACCCGGCGGACACCTCGACCGACCCGGCGACCCCCGCCGGCGTCGGCAACCTCGCCGCCGCGCAGGTCCTCGCGTTCCGCCGCCACGACGGCTCCAACCAGTTCGGCGACGAGCCCGGCTCGGACGGCACGCCGTACTCCGACTACACCTATTACGAGCCGCGCAATCCCTACGATCGGGTCAAGGACCCGGACCGCTGGCAGCAGATCCCGTTCGACGACGGCAAGGGCGGCGTCGTCCGGCCGAACTTCCTCACGCCGCACTGGTACCGGGTCGTGCCGTTCGCGATCGAGCGCGCCGACCAGTTCCGCTCGCCGCCGCAGCCCAAGGTCGGCAGCGACCAGCTGCGCCGCGAAGTCGCCGAGGTCGTGGCCTACAACGGCAGCCTGTCGCTCGAGCAGAAGGCGGTCGTCGAGTTCATGCGCGACGGACCGCGCTCGACCGGCCAGTCCGGGCACTGGCTGCGGTTCGCGCAGGACGTGTCGCGCCGCGATCACCTCGACCTCGATCACGACGTCCAGCTGTTCTTCGCGGTGGCGAACACCTCGCTCGACGCGTTCATCGCGGCGTGGGACGTCAAGCGGTTCTATGACTCGTCGCGGCCGTATTCCCTCGTACGGTTTGTCGATCAGCTGTTCGGCGGCCAAACCGTGATCGGCTATCGCGGCCCCGGCCAGGGCTTTGGCACGATCCCATCGAGCCAATGGCACCCCTACTCACCCGGCTCGTTCGTCACCCCGCCGTTCCCCGGCTACGTCTCGGGCCACAGCACGGTCAGCGGCGCGTGCGCCCGGACGATCGAGCTATTCACCGGTAGCGACCGGCTGGGCGTCTATCACCGCCACGTCGCCGGCTCGGCGACCGAGCCCGACGCGACGGTCGCGCAGATGCAGGCCGTCGACGGTAAACCGCCGGTCGGGCTCGGCGACGACCGGACCGTGACCCTGATGATGCCGAGCCTGAGCGGCACGGCCGAGCTGGCCGGGCTGTCGCGGATCATGGGCGGCTACCATATCCAGAGCGACAACGTGTTCGGGCTCAAGCTCGGCCGCGACGTCGCGAGCTACACGTGGGCGAAGTACCGGGCGTACTTCGACGGCACCGCGCGGATCGTCGAGCCGTCATATCCTTGTAACGTCTCGCCCTGCCCGGCGCGGAGCCTGGGGCGGTGATCGGGGGGAGCACACCCTACATCGATCGGCCGATCGTACGTAGCTTGCCTAGTCTGGCTTCCCAACTCGTGGGAGTTGCGCAATTCGCCCGCAATTGCGCGGTGCAAACGATTGGCATCACTATTGAACATCCCGCAGTCATCAACATGCGCGGACGCCATTTCCTGGTCGCAAGCACCCTGTTCCTCGCTGCCTGTGTCGGGCAGCTCGACGGCAGCTCCACCGGAGGGGACGACGACGATGGATCGGGGTCCGGCTCGGGATCGGGGTCCGGATCGGGCTCGGGCTCCGGCTCGGGCATCGACGAGAACACCGTCGCCGACCCACTGTCGCCGATGCTCGGGTTCAAGACCGGCCAGGCCCAGCACGACGCGCTGTGCGCGCATAACTTCGGCGACGCGGTCGCCAAGGCGTTCTGCAAGACGCCGACGCAGCCGGCGCTGACCAGCATCGCCGATATCCAGAAGCTCGTCGGCCTCGGCTTCCAGACCGGCCAGACCGGCAACGGCCGCGGCGGCAACCCGGCGTTCGTGCTCAGCGGCCACTCGAGCTCGCTGGTCACCCGGTTCACCTCGGCGATCAACCCGCGCGTCATCGTGTTCACGCCGCCGGCCTCGACCGGCCGCGTCAATAACCCCAAGCCGCTCGCCAGCTTCTCGGCGATGGGCTTCGTGCGCGGCGAGCAGTTCGTCGAGCTGATCTCGAACGACCCGACCGCCGACGGCGGTAAGGGCGACCTCAACTTCTTCCTGCTGCGCTTCAACCAGGCGTGCGAGACGTCGGCCCAGGGCTGCTCGTTCGATGACCTCCTGACCCCCAAGGTCGAGAGCAACATCACCGGTTACTCGCTGTACAGCGAGCAGGATCTGAAGAACACGATCTTCGACTGCCAGCAGTGCCACCAGACCGGCGGGCCGACCGCGCCCAAGGTCCTGCGCATGCAGGAGCTCCAGAACCCGTGGGGCCACTTCTTCCGCAACAACCGCGCGAACGGCCAGGCGCTGCTCGCCGACTACGCGGCGGCCCACGACGTCACCGAGACCTACGGCGGCATCCCGGGCGCGGCGATCACCAACTCCGATCCGGCGCAGCTCGAGGGCCTCGCCGAGAACCAGGGCTTCCAGACCCAGCCCAACGAGTTCCGCACCAACCAGATCCTCGACCAGGGCCCGTCGGCCGCGTGGCTCCTGCTCTACGACAACGCCAAGGCCGGCAAGGATATCCCGCCGCCGTACCACGAGAACCGCGTCAGCGACCCGGCCAAGCTCGCCACCGCGACCGCCGCGTACAAGGCCGCGATCGCCGGCACGCCGCTGACGATGGACATCCGCGAGGTGTTCTCCGACGCCGCGATGCAGGACATGACGTTCCGCCCCTCGGCCGACCTGGTCGCCGCCGCCGACGGCAAGGGCATCATGGTCCAGATCTGCCAGCAGTGCCATAACCCGTCGCTCGACCAGACGCTGACCCGCGCCAAGTTCGACGTCACCAAGCTCGCCACCATGGACCGCGCCGAGAAGGACAAGGCCATCGTCCGCCTCCAGCTGCCGGTCGACTCGTCGCGCAAGATGCCGCCGCAGCGGTTCCGCAGCCTGTCCGACGCCGAGATCCAGATCGTCGTCAACGAGCTCAAGAAGTAGTCAGGCCCAGGGCCGCCCCGAACAGACAACCAGCTGCCTTCCCGCTCATGCCGCGACGCTAGCATCTTCCGGCCGGTAGGTCGCTCGACCGCCCTCGATGGCCGATGACGGCCGAATGACGGCCGAATGACGGGCTGCGTCGAGCGCGAATGCGATCTGGGTCTGTGAAGAAGGATTGACGATGATCGAGCCGCGCGTGTAAACGTTTACCTGCGGATGTAAACGATTACATGGCGAAGCGAGCACCCACCGGCCGGCCGCGTCCGGCGACGATCACGGACGTCGCCGAGGCGGCGGGCGTGTCGGTGGCGTCGGTGTCGCGGGTGATGAATGGCCACG
>DASWOO010000988.1:0-1633 GCA_036404335.1 Kofleriaceae bacterium | reverse complement strand
GGCGATCACCGCCGATGACGGCCTGCCGCTGGTCGAGGCCGGGCACCAGGAGCGCGGCCGGCGGCCGGGGACCGAGAACGTGCTCGGCATCGTCGGCCTGGGGGCCGCGGCCGGCGACGCGCTCGCGGCGGGGCCGTGGGCGCAGGTGAGGGCGCTCGGCGATCGGCTCGAGGCCGGCCTGGTCGCGCTCGGCGAGGTCCGGATCCACGGGGCGGGGGCGCCGCGGGTCGGCGGCACGATCAACGCCGGGTTCGCCGGGGCGCGCGGCGAGTCGATCGTGATCGCGCTCGATCTCGCGGGCATCGCGGCGTCGACCGGCGCGGCGTGCACCTCGGGCTCGGTCCAGCCATCGACCGTGCTGCTCGCCCTGGGCCTGTCCGCCGACCAGGCGCGCGAGGCAGTGCGGTTCAGCCTCGGCCGGACCACGACGGCTGCCGAGCTCGACGCGGTGCTCGATCGGCTGCCGGCGATCCTCGCCCGCGCCCGCCGGCATCGCTGACCTGCCACAAGCTGCCTGTCCGGCCAGGCACCGACCGCCCGGTCATTGGCTCCCGGGGGCGCCGGGGCTGCTCGGCTTGACGCCTTACAGAGGCGCAGGGTATCCCCAGCGCATGCGTGACGTCGTGATCGTCGGTGCCGCGCGCACCGCCATTGGAAGCTTCCTCGGGTCGCTGTCGTCGGTGCCGGCCACCAAGCTCGGCGCGACGGTGATCAAGGCCGCGCTCGAGCGCGCCGGCGTCGCGCCGGCGGACGTCGGCCTGGTCCACATGGGCATGGTGTTGCCGGCGGCGGCGGGCCAGGCGCCCGCGCGCCAGGCGGCGCTGTACGCCGGCCTGCCGCAGAGCGTGCCGTGCGTGACGATCAACAAGGTGTGCGGCTCGGGCCTCGAGACCGTGATCAGCGCCGCGCGCGCGATCGCGGCGGGCGAGATCGACTGCGCGGTCGCCGGCGGCATGGAGTCGATGTCGAACGCGCCGCACGCGATCAAGCAGACCCGCACCGGCACCAAGATGGGCCCGCTCGAGACCGTCGACACGATGATCGTCGACGGCCTGTGGGACCCGTACTCCAACCAGCACATGGGCAACTGCGCCGAGCTGTGCGCGAAGGAAAAAGCGATCCCGCGCAGCGCGCAGGACGAGCACGCCGCCCAGAGCTATCGCCGCGCGCTCGACGCGATCAAGCAGGGCCAGTTCAAGGCCGAGATCGTGGCCGTCAAGGTCGCCGACCCGAAGAACAAAGGCGGCGAGCTCTCGGTCGAGACCGACGAGGAGCCGGGCCGCGGCAACGTCGAGAAGCTGCCCGGCCTGCGCCCGTCGTTCCAGAAGGATGGCACGGTCACCGCGGGCAACGCGTCGTCGCTCAACGACGGCGCCGCCGCGGTCGTGCTGATGGCGGGCGACGAGGCCAGGCGCCGCGGCCTGCCGATCCTCGGCCGCATCGTCGCGACCGGCTACCACGCGCAGGCCCCGGAGTGGTTCACCACCGCGCCGGCCCCGGCGATCCAGAAGGCGCTCGATCGCGCCAAGTGGGACGCCAAGTCGGTCGACCTGTGGGAGATCAACGAGGCGTTCTCGGTGGTCGCGATCGCCAACAACCAAGCGCTCGGCCTCGACCCGGCTAAGGTCAACAT
>DASWOO010000987.1:0-7521 GCA_036404335.1 Kofleriaceae bacterium | reverse complement strand
GGCGGCGGCCGCGACCGGCTTTGGCTCGGGCTTGGCCGCGGCGGCGGGCTCGGGCTTGGCCGCGGCGGGCTTGGGCTTGGCCGCGGCGGCGGGCTCGGGCTTGGCCGCGGCGGCGGGCTCGGGCTTGGCAGCGACGGCGGGCTCGGGCTTGGCCGCAACGGCGGGCTCGGGCTTGGCGGCGTCGCGCCGGAACGGCGACAGCGTGCCGTCGGGCGGCAGGGTCGGCGCGGTGACGTCGACCACGGGGTCGCCGGGTTCACCGGCGATGATGATGCTCTCGGCGACGCCGGTCGGCTCGTCGCCGGCGAGCGCCGGATCGTCGGCCGCCAGGTCGATCGACGCGTCGAGCGAGATCTCGACCGGCGTGCCGATCGCCGGATCGAACGGCGGCTCACCGGTCGGCGGCACCACCATGTTGCGGCTCTTGCCCGGCGCGTCGAGCGACTCGATCACCGGCTCGTTGGCGTCGCTCCCCGGCTCGCTCGCCGGATCAGGGTCGGCCCCCGCGAGCTCGACCCCGGTCGGCGGCGTGACCGCCACCCCGATCGCCGTCCTGCGCGGCGCGCGCGCTAGGACCCCCTCGGGCGAGCCCGCGTTGCCGACGATCAGCTGGTCGGGGTCGATCGGCAGGTCGGTCAGATCGGTCCACTCGTCGACCTCGACCGCGGGCATCGCCGCGATCGCGGGCCGCTGCGCCGCGGCGCGGGACGCCGCCGTGCGCCGCTCGATCTCGGCTCGGATCTCGGCCATGTCGGGCGGCGGGCTGTTGAGCGTCTTGCCCAGATCGATCGCGTCGCTCGGCCGCGCGACGGGCCGCGGCGCGCCGGCGTGGACCTGGGTGCGCGAGCTGGCGTCGTCCTCGGGCGAGGTCGCGACCGGCGCCGCCGGCTCGGCGCCCGGGCCGGTGTCGGGATCGACGATCACGCCGCCGACATCGGTCGGCGCCGACTGCACGGCGCTGGCCGCGAGCGGGATCGCGCTGATCGTCGTCGAGATGATCCGCTCGCGCGGCGCGACGTCGGTTGACTCGGGCGGCGGCGGCACGGCCGCGACGTAGGTGTCCGACGAGGGGCCGGGCAGGATCGGCTTGACCGCCGACATCGTCCTGGAGAACCCGGTGACCGGCGGCGGCGGCGCGATGGGCTCGGGCGGCGGCGGCACGATCGGCTTGGCCACCGGCTGGACTGGCTGGACCGGCTGCGAGGTCGAGGTCCGCGCCACCGCGATCGCCGGCAGCGAGCCGGTCGCCGGGCCCAGCTTGCGCGCGCCGGGCGGCAGGCTCGGCACCGCCGGGATCGCGAACTTCGCCGACGCCTTGCTGGCCCCACCCGACGCCGACGCCGACGCCGCGCCCGCCGGCGCAGCGCCGAGGCCCTCGATCGCGCCGATCACCACGCACTCGGCGAGCGCGTTGACCGCGTCGACCCGGCCCGCCGGGGCAGGCGGCGTCGGCCGCGGCGTCGCGGGGACCTCGGCCGGCCGCGGCGCCACGCTCGGCGGCGCCGGCCGCATGGCGAGCCGCGCCATCGCCAGCTCGCCGAGCAGGATCTTGCTCGGCTCGTCCGGCTCGTGGAACCGCAGGGTCATGCCGGTCCGGCCGTGCAGCACCGACGGCGCCTTGGCCGACGCGATGACCTCGGCCTCGCCCTCGAGCATCACCCCGCCGTCCTTGAGCGTCACCGCGAACCGCGCGCGCGCGCCGACGGGCAGCGGCTCGCTGATCGGCACGAACAAGCCGTGCTTGTCAGCGTAGCGGCGGAACGCAGCGACGAATTCCTCGCCGGACGCGCACGCCGAGACGAGGTAGATCGGGCCCGTCACCTGGAAAATATTGTAAGACGACCCGACGGAAAATGCGACGGGCGTGTTCCGCTCGATCGCGCGATCGATGCGCGGGTCACTTACATGATGATAAAATCGGGCGCCATCGCTAGCGGTCCAGCTTGATCACGAAGGTGTCTGCCTTCGGGATCTTGTCGTCCGGCGCGCGCACCGATTCGAGCCCTGGTGACACACCCGGTAGCGTGAGGTTGAAGCGATAGATGCCGACCACGATCGCCTCGCCCTTGTCATCGACCGCGACCCCACGGCCCTGGTCGTGGTCGTGGTCGCCCCAGCGCTGCGCCCACAGCAGGCTACCGGCCGGATCGAGCTTGAGCGCGAACACGTCCTTGTTGCCCTTGCTGGTCAGCGGGCCCTTGCCGAAATCGACCGTGCCCTGGAACCAGCCGATGGTGACGGTGTTGCCCGCGGCGTCGGCGGCGACGCCGAACGCGATGTCCTCGCGCTCGGCGCCGTAGGTCCGCGCCCACACCAGCCCGCCGTCGGTGGTGAACCGCGCGACGAACGCGTCGGACTCGCCGAGCGCGGTGTGATCATCGCCCGGACCGAACGACACGCTCTTGTCGAACGAGCCGACCATCGTGATGTTGCCGGCCGGATCGACGGTCAGCCCGCCGGGGACGTCGTCGAACGCGTTGCCGTAGTTCGCCGACCAGACGTGGTCGCCGTTGACGTCGTACTTGGCGAGCACGATGTCGTTGTCCGCGCCGCCGTGCGCGGTCAGCGGTTTGCCGCCCCAGTCGGCGACGTCGCGAAACGCGCCCTGGACATAGATGTTGCCGCGCGCGTCGGTCGCGACGTGGCTGATCGTGTCGTTGTAGCGGCCGCCGTACTGCTTGACCCACTGCAGGCTGCCGTCGGCCGCCAGCTTGATCAGGATCGCGTCGGTGCCGCCCTTGGCCTTGAGCGGCGTGCCCTGCAGATCGATCGCCTTGGTGAACGAGCCGCCGATGATCCAGCCGCCGTCGGGCGTCGCCGCCACGCAGTTGGCGCCGTCGGAGTCGACCCCGCCCGCGGTCCACAGCCACTGGGCCTCGCCGGCGGTGTCGAACGCGGCGACGAAGATGTCCTCCGAGCCGTTCGCCGGGTGCACGAGCTCGCCGAGGTGGAGCTCGTCGAGGAACTGGCCGACCACGACCACGCGGTCGCCGCGCACCGCGACGCCGTTGGCGGTGTCGTCGCGGCCGGCGCCGAACGTCTTGCCCCAGGTGATCTTGCCCGCGGCGTCGAGCTTGACCAGATAGGCATCGCTGCCGGTCTTCTTCGGGTCCCGGGCGTTGGCCGTGGCGACGTGCTTGCCGGCGGGGCCGAGGTCGGTCTCGCCGTCGAAGTAGCCGGCGACGTAGATCTCGCCGTGCTCGCCGACCGCGACGCCGCGCGGCGCGTCGCTGCCGAGGCCGCCCAGGCCGGTCGCCCACAGCGGCTTGCCGGTCGCGCCGCCGGCGTCCTTGGCCAGCGGCGGCAGCGGCGTCCGGTCGACCTGCTGCTTGACCGGGGCGAGCACCGGCGGCGGCGGCGCGCTGGCCGCCGGCTTTGCTTCGTCCTTGCCGCAGCCGGACGCGACCGCGAGCGCGACCACCAGTGTGCCCCACGAGATCGAAGCGAGCGCCATGGCGCCACGATGTCATGCGATCGCGGGCCGCGCCAAGCGCAAGCGCGCGGGGAACGTCGATCGCGTGATCGCGGATCGTCGACGGAGATTTCGCCGGAACCCGCGCGGCGTGGCGTTGTCTGAACCGGCCCTCGCGGGCATGCTCGCGGCATGCGTCAGCTCGTGATCGCGCTCGCTGCAACCGCGGCCCTCGCCGGGTGTCCGGCCCCCGTGCCGCCGGCATCCGCGCCCGACACCGCGCTGCGGATCCGGATCGCGCAGGCCGAGGCCCGGCGGGCCGGTGGCGTCGCCGAGCTGGGTCAGCTCGCCGCGCAGGGGCCGGTGGCGCAGCGCGCGCTCGCGCTGCGCGGCCTCGGCCGAACGGGCGCGACCGGCGTGCTCGCCGCGCTCCGCGATCCCGATCCGGAGATCGTCGGCGCCGCGGCGGCGGCAATCGGCGTGGCCGCGTCGCTCGACGACGCCGAGCTCGGCGCGACCGACGCGCTGGTCCGCGCGCTCGACCGCGGCGGTCCGGCCGGGCCGGCGATCGTCGAGGCGCTGGGCCGGGCCGGCACCGTCGCGGCGCAGCCGGCGCTGGTCCGCGCGCTCCGCGCGCCGGCGCTCGCCGAGCAGGCCGCGCTCGCGCTCGCCCGCCATGGCCGGCGCAAGCTCGCGTGGTCGCCCGCGTCGCGCGCGGCGGTGGTCGCGGCGGCGAGCTCGCGCGACGATGCGGTCCGCTACGCCGCGGTGTACGCGCTGGCCCGCGAGCACCAGCCGCCCGACGAGCCGGGCCCGACCGCGGCGCTGATCGCGGTGCTCGCCGACCCGATCGCCGAGATCCGCGCGCAGGCGATCGCCGGGCTCGGCAAGCGCAAGGCGATCGCCGCGGCGCGCGCGCGCCACGCGCCGCTCGACGCCCTGCTGCTCGATCGCGACTGGCGGGTCGCGGCCGAGGCGGTGCGCGCGCTCGCCGATGGCCCCGAGGGCCAGGACGCGATCGCCGCGTCGCTGATCCAGCGGATCGATCGGCTCGCCGGCGATCCGAGCTCGGCCCAGGTGATCCTCGAAGCCGAGCACGCCTTGTCCGGCGCGGCCGATCGCCCGGCGGTCGCCGCGGCGCTGACCCGGCTGGCCGAGCCCGGCGCCGCGACCGTCCCTGCGCTGACCCGCGCCTGGATCCGCTGCCTCGCGGTCGCCGCCACCTTGCACGGCCGCGCCGACGCCGACCTCGCGCCCGCGCTCGCCTGCGAGCTGCCGCCCGGCATCGGCCTGCCGCTGGTCGGCGAGCTGATCCAGGCCGGCACCGGTGCGCTCGCCAGCCGGCGAGCCGCGCTCGGCCGCCTGCTCGGCGATCGCGACCCGCGGGTCCGCGCGGCCGGGCTCGGCGCGCTCGCCGCGCTCGCCAAGGCCGGCGACGAGCACGATCGCCAGGTCGCGTCGGCGCAGGTCGTCGCCGGGCTCGCCGCCAGCGATCTGATCGTGGCGAGCGCGGCGGTCGACGCCGCGACCTCGCTGCGCGAGGCCGGCCCCGCGCCGGACGTCGACCGGGCCGCGATCGACCGCGCCAGCCGCGAGCGCGACCCCGAGCTCGGCGTGGCGCTGCTCGAGCTGATCGGCAAGCTCGGGCTCGCCGACGGCGCGCCCGCGTGCCGCGCCGCGCTGACCGGCGACGCCGTGCGCGCCCGGGCCGGCGCGAAGTGCCTCGAGGCGCTCGGCACGCCGGTGCCGCCGCCGGCCGCCACCGCGCCGGCGCTCCCGCCGGTCGACGTCGCCAGCGTGATCGGCAAGACGATCCGCTGGCGCGTCGAGACCACGCGCGGCGCGCTGGTGATCCAGCTGCGGCCCGACGTCGCGCCGTGGGCGGTGGCCGCGATCGTCGCGCTGACCCGCAAGCACTTCTACGATGGCCTGGCGTTCCATCGCGTGGTCCCGAACTTCGTCGTCCAGGGCGGCGATCCGACCGAGTCCGGCAGCGGCGGCCCGGGCTTCACGCTGCCGGCCGAGCCCGCGAGCCTGCGCGATGGCGCAGGTTATCGCACCGGTGGCGCCGGGATCGCCGACGCCGGCCGCGACAGCGGCGGCTCGCAGTGGTTCGTGATGCACGGCCGCGCGCCGCACCTCGACGGCCGCTACACCTGGTTCGGCAGCGTCGTGTCCGGACAGAACGTGGCGGATTCGCTGCTGATCGGCGACAAGATCGTCCGCGCCACGATCGAGCTCGCGCCATAGTCGGTCAAAAGTGGTGAAACGCCCGGCGCGTGGCGTTGTCCATGGCGCATGACGAGCTCTCGCATCGCGAATAGATCGAATGGCCCGCGCGTTCGTTGGGGGATGCACATGCGCTCACGCACCCTGGGTCTGTGTCTGCTCGCGGCGGCGATCTCCGGATCTGCCGTGGCGCGCCTGCCGGGCGAGGCGGCCGGCAAGCGCCGGTTCATGGGCGCCACCGGCGAGCTCCAGCTCGCCGGCCGCCCCGTCGGCGGCGCGCATCCGGCGGCGCCGACCGCGGCGTACCTCGCGGGCAGCCGGATCATGGCGGCCGGCACCGGCGCGCTGGTGATCGACGCCGACAGCGGCGCGCTGATCAAGACCAACGACGCGGGCGAGAAGCTCGGCGAGCTCGCGATCGCGCGCGACGCCGGCCTCTTGACCTACGATCCGATGACCCGGCGGGCGTACGTCGCCGACCGGATGCACGACCGGATCGCCGTGGTCAACGCCGACACCCTGGCGATCACCTCGTCGATCAAGACCCCGGCCGAGCCGTTCGGCGTCGCGCTGACCCCGGACCGCAAGCAGCTGCTGGTCTCGACGATCGCCGACCGCACGCTGGTCGCGTACGACGCCGCGACCGGCGCGGAGCAGTGGCGGACCGCGCTCGGCGCCGAGCCGCGCGGGCTCGCGGTGTCGCCCGACGGCACCCGGGCGATGGTCGCCTACCTCACGACCGGCACGATCGACCAGATCGATCTGACCGAGACCCGGCGGGCGGAGCACCTCGCGCTGTCGACCGAGGTCACGACGCGGCGCTGTCGCCATTGCGGCAACGATGGTGACAGCTTCGCGCGTGGCGCGTTCGCGGTGGCGTTCATGGGCGAGCACATCGCCGTGGCGCCGTTCCAGCGCGAGGTGCCCGTCCAGGCGAACCAGGGCGAGGAGCACGTCGGCAGCTACGGCGGCGGCTCGACCTCGCCGCTGGCCCACGAGCTGGCGTTCTTCGGGTTCGGCGCCGGCCACGGCGGCTACGCCGAGCAGTCGGTCGCCGCGCTGCGCCTGCACCAGCCCCGCGCGCTGGCGTGGGACGGCGCGCGCGACGCGCTGTACGTCGCCGGCATGGGCAACGACACGCTGCTGCAGGTCCGCAACGCGTCGCAGCAATCGATCACGCCGGGGGTCAGCGTCAACCTCACGGTCGACGAGGAGCACTGCGGCCCCGACGGCGTGGCGATCACGTCGGCGAGCAAGGTGATGGTCTGGTGCTCGTTCAGCCGCAAGGTCGCGCTGGTCGACTTCGGCGCCGACAGCGACGAGCACTGGGGCGAGGGCCGCGCCGTGCAGGCGTTCGGCAAGCCCCTGGTCGCGAGCGCGATGACGGCCAAGCAGCACCAAGGCCTCGAGCTGTTCCACCTGGCGAGCGAGCAGGTGTCGAGCCAGGGCAACCTGGCGTGCGCGTCGTGCCACCCGGATAACCGCGCCGATGGCCTGTCGTGGCGGATCGACAAGCACGAGCTGCAGACCCCGCTGCTGTCGGGCCGCCTGGTGGGCACGCATCCGTTCAAGTGGGATGGCGGCGACCCGACCCTGCGGGCGAGCTTGCACTCGACGATGAAGCGGCTGGGCGGCAGCGGGCTGAGCAAGGCCCAGACCGACTCGCTCGCGGCGTACCTCGAGGCGCTGCCGGCGGTGCGGACGCCGACCCAGGATGCCGTCGCCGTCGCGCGTGGCAAGCAGGTGTTCGAGACCGAGGGCTGCCGGTCGTGCCACGACGGCCCGGCGTATACCGACCGCGAGCGGCACAAGATGACGGGCACGCTGAAGCAGAGCGACACGCCGAGCCTGATCGGCGTGTCGGCGAGCGCGCCGTACTT
>DASWOO010000986.1:0-2244 GCA_036404335.1 Kofleriaceae bacterium | reverse complement strand
GGCCGAGGCCGAGTTCATCGCCGCGATGGTCGAGAAGGCGCAGACCCACCTGCTGCTCGATCTGCACAACATCCACGCCAACTCGAAGAACTTCGAGGGCTACGACGCGTGGACGTTCCTGCGCACGATCCCGCTCGATCGCGTGGTCGAGATCCACATCGCCGGCGGCCAGCAGGCCGAGGACTGGTATCACGACTTCCACTGTGAGGCGGTGCCCGAGCCGGTCTGGGAGATGCTCGACTACGTGGTCCGCCGCGCGTCGAACCTGCGCGCGGTCGTGCTCGAGGCGCAGGGGCCGGCGCACAGCTCGGTGTCGCGCCGGGTCGATCCGAGCTGGGGGCCGATGGTCAGCGCCGATCTGCGCCGCGCCCGGGCGGTGGTCGCCGCGTGCCGCGCGCCCGAGCCGCGAGCGCCGCGATGACCGGCTTTGCCTCCAGGCGGGTGTACGAGGTCTGGACCCAGCTCGTGCAGGACGAGGGGCTGTACGAGGCCGTGCTCGCGGGCACCCACGCCCAGCTCGCGGACCGCGCGCTCGACGCCGAGGCGATCGCGATCCTCGATCAGTTCCAGGCCGAGCCGGGCACGCGGTGGAACGTCGAGAACCTGCGGTTTCGCTCGGCGCTCGAGACCGGCGACACGCTGGTCAGCTACCTGCCCCGGGCGGTGCGGATGCTGACCCGCGGCGACGACGACTGGCGTCAGGACATGTGCTTCGAGTACCTCGCGCGCCACCGCTGGCAGGCGCTGGGCCACCACCGGCTCGCCGAGTGCGCGCGGTTCGCCGAGTACATCCGGACCCACATCATGAAGCGCCGGTTGACGCCGCCGCACCTCGAGGACGTGCTCGCGTTCGAGCTGGCTGTGGTCCAGCTGATCCGCGCGACCGCGAACGTGCCGGCCGAGGCGTGGCCGGTCGCGCGCGCGTGGACCGACGACGAGCTCGCGGGCGCGCGGCCGCGGCGCTCGCCGGTCCAGACCGTGCTCGACCTGGCGCTCGACCTGCGGCCGTGGATCGAGTCGGCCGATCCGCTGCAGGGCGAGCCCGGCCCCGAGCCGATCACGCTGCTGATCCACATCCCGTCGCTCGACGAGCCGCACCGGATCAAGACGATCTCCGACGGCGTGCGCGTCGTGCTCGAGCGCTGCGATGGCGAGCGCACGGTCGCCGAGCTCGCGCGCGAGCTCGAGGACGAGTACGAGCTACCCGCGGCCGATGTCCACCGCCTGGTGCGCGCGCTGCTCGACGAGCGGATCCTCGCGGCATGACCGCCGATCCTCGCTGGTCGATCCTGCCGGCGTACCTGGTCCGGACCGCCGGGTTCTCGTTCGATCGGCTCGCCGTGCTGCGCTGCGCCCGGGCCGCCGCGGCGGCCGTCGCGCTGGACCTGGCCGCGGACGCGCGGCGGCAGGCCGGCCAGGCGTTCGACGAGGCGCTCGCGCAGGAGCGGTTCGCCGAGCATCCGGCGTTCGATGATCCGGCGGTGCGCAAGGCGTTCTCGCGCCAGGTCAAGCAGGCCCGCGCGTTCGCCAAGCAGCTCGCGGATGCCGCGCCGCCCGCCGAGGCGCTGCGCGAGGTCGCGCGGGTGGTCCCGCGGATCGCGCCGCGGGTCGACGCGCTCGACCAGGCGCACGCCGGCTGGCAGGCGGCGAGCCGGGAGTTCGCGACGATCTTCGCCGAGGACTTCGAGCGCGCGCGCGCCGCGATCCGCCGGCTGTACCAGGACGACGAGCGCCTGCAGGAAGCGGTGTTCCTCGAGAGCCCCGAGGCGTTCGAGCGGATCCGCCAGCTGATCGCCACCGCCGGGCCGCGCAACGTCCGCGCCCGACAGCGCGAGCGGCTCGCGGTGATGTACGCCCAGAGGTTCTGCGCCAAGAACGACACCAACAGCTTCTGCGGCCCGCACGGCGTGGCGTATATGACCGACGAGGCGGACCGCGCGCGGCTCGAGCTCGTCACCGAGGACGCCCGGCGGCAGACCTACTTCTCGCAGTGGGCGGCCCAGCAGCTGCTCGACGCCGCGGTCCGACGCGCGGGCGATGCCGCGCCGGTCACGCTACAGCTCCACCCGACGGCGCGGGTCGGCGCGGGCGCGGTCGCGTGGTGCCTGATGGATCACGACGCGACCACCGCGTTTCGCCGGCGCTACGCGCGCAGCGCCCTGGCCGAGGGCGCCGAGGCGCTCGTCCGCGCCCTGGCCCGGCCGCACACCCCGGCCCAGCTGACCGCGCTCGGCGCCGCGCTCG
>DASWOO010000985.1:0-2899 GCA_036404335.1 Kofleriaceae bacterium | reverse complement strand
GGTCTGGTCGCCGGCCCACCCGGTGCTCGATCGCTGGCTCCAGCAGCGCGAGGCCGAGACCGGCGTCGCCGCCCGCGTGCTCGCGTTCGACGAGCTGCTCGCCGAGCCCGACGTCTCGGTCGGCGCCGTCCCGCCCGGGGTCAAGGGCGACTCGATCGCCTCCCTGATCTTCACGTCGGGGACGACCGGCACGCCCAAGGGCGTGATGCTGACCCACAAGAACCTGACCTCGATGGTCGGCAAGCTGTCGTCGCTGTTCACGCTGTACAAGCACGACAAGCTGCAGTCGGTGCTGCCCTTGCACCACACGCTCGAGTTCTCGGCCGGCTTCCTGATGCCGCTGATGCACGGCGCGTCGATCGACTACCTCGAGGAGCTCGAGGCCGACAGCCTGGCGCACGCGCTCGAGGACCAAGGCATCACCGGCATGGTCGGCGTGCCGGCGCTGTTCCAGCTGCTCGAGCGCAAGATCTACAAGAACGTCAGCGACGCCGGCGTGCTGGTCGAGAAGGCGTTCGAGTCGATCGTCGATCTCAACCGCTCGCTGCGCGACAAGCTGCCGTGGGACATCGGGGCGGGGCGCCTGCTGTTCTTCCCGGTCCACCAGAAGCTCGGCGGCCGGATGCGGCTGCTCATCACCGGCGGCTCGGCGCTGCCGCCGGACACGCTCAAGTCGTTCCGCGGCCTGGGCTTCAACCTCTACGAGGGCTACGGCATGACCGAGTCGTCGCCGGTGCTGACGGTGACCCGGCCGGGCGACAAGATCGTCGCCGGCTCGGTCGGCCGCGCGCTGCCCGGCATCGACGTGCGGATCGATCAGCCCGACGCGAGCGGCGTCGGCGAGGTCATCGCCAAGGGCCCCAACGTCATGGTCGGCTACTTCGAGAACGCCGAGGCCACGGCGCAGGCGATCCGCGACGGCTGGCTGCACACCGGCGACCTCGGCCGGATCGACGACGACGGCAACTTGTTCATCGTCGGCCGCAAGAAGGAGATGATCCTCGGCGCGTCGGGCGAGAACATCTACCCCGACGAGCTCGAGGAGCTGTACCGCGACTCGAAGTACATCAAGGAGATGTCGGTCGTCGGCGTGCCGACCGACGGCGCGCACGAGACCGTGGCCGCGCTGATCGTCCCGGACTACGACCAGGATGGCGTCGGCCGCGAGGCGGTGCGCGACGCCGTGCGCGAGCACGTCAAGCGGATCGGCAAGAGCCTGCCGCTGTACAAGCGGCTCAAGATCGTCCACCTGTGGGACCACGATCTGCCCAAGACCGCGGCGCGCAAGGTCCGCCGCCGCGACGTGATCAAGGAGCTGCAGCGGCTCGAGCGCGCGGCCAAGGGCGGCGCCGAGCTCAAGAAGCTCGAGGGCGGCGCGGTGACCACGGCGGGATCGTGGCTGCACGATCTCCTGGCCGACGTGTCGCAGAAGAAGCGCGGAGCGATCACCGCGGAGACCCGGCTCGAGGAGCTGGGCTTCGACTCGCTGATGTTCACCGAGCTGGCCGTCGCGCTCGAGGCCGCCGGCGTCAACCTGCCGGACCCGCAGGAGCTGCTCGGGCTCGAGACCGTGGCCGACGTCGAGCGGCTGGTGTCGCGCGCCGGGGCCAAGTCCCGGAGCGACAAGCCGCGGCGCGATCGGCTGGCGCGCGAGAAGGCGGCCGAGGACAAGAAGGCGGCCGAGCACGGCGACGACATCGACGTGCCCCGGCCGCTGGTGTCGATCGGCCGGCGGGCGCTGCGCGGCGGCATGAAGGCGCTGTACGAGCGGGTGCTCGAGACCCACGTCTACGGCGGGACGCAGGTGCCGCCGTTCGGCGGGTACATCGTGTGCGCTAACCACGCCAGCCACCTCGACACCGGGCTCATCAAGTACGCCCTGGGCGAGCAGGGCGAGGCGCTGGTCGCGCTCGCGGCCAAGGACTACTTCTTCGACGATCCGGTGCGCCGGATGTACTTCGAGAACTTCACCAACCTGGTGCCGATGGAGCGCCACGGCTCGCTGCGCGAGTCGCTCCGGCTGGCGGGCGAGGTGATCCGCGATGGCTACATCTTGCTGATCTTCCCCGAGGGTACGCGCAGCGACACCGGCGTGATGACCGACTTCAAGCCGTCGCTGGGCTACCTGGCGATGACCAACAAGTGCGGGATCCTGCCGATGTACCTGTCGGGCACCCACGAGGCGATGCCCAAGGGCAAGTACCTGCCCAGGCGCGGCGAGCAGGTCGGCGCGTACGTCGGGCCGTTCATGTCGTACCCGGACGTCGTCAAGCTCGCGGGCAAGCAGTCGCGCAGCGAGCAGTACAAGGCGATCACCCAGCACGTCGAGGGCGTGGTCCGCCGGCTCGCGCCGCGCGAGCAGGCATGGACCCTGGGCGAGGCCGGGACGACCCCGCTGGTCGAGCACCTGGCGGCGCAGGGGCTGACCGTCAGCGAGAGCAAGGATGACGCCCGTGAGTGATCCGGCCAAGCGAGTCCTGGTGACCGGCGCGACCGGGTTCCTCGGCGAGCACCTGTGCCGGGTGCTGATCGAGCAGGGCTACCAGGTGCGCGGCCTGGCGCGGACCCGCTCGGCGATCCTGGCCGACCTCGGGGTCGAGCACCTGCGCGGCGACGTGCTCGGCGGCGACGAGCTGGACCGCGCGCTGGACGGCGTGGCCGCGGTGTTCCACCTGGCGGGCGCGGTGTCGCGCGATCCGGACGACGCGCAGCGGATGATGCGGCTGCACGTCGACGGCACGCGGCGCGTGCTCGAGCGGATGGCCGCGGCCGGGGTGCGGCGGATGGTGCTGGCGTCGACCAGCGGCACGATCGGCGTGTCCAAGGACGAGGAGATCCTCGACGAGACCGCGCCGTACGCCGAGGCGATCGTCGCCGGCTGGCCGTACTACGCCTCGAA
>DASWOO010000984.1:0-1862 GCA_036404335.1 Kofleriaceae bacterium | reverse complement strand
AGCATCATCCCGCCGGAGGCCTCGATCCGCTGGCCGGTGATCCAGTGGTTGTCGGGCGAGAGCAGCAGGGCGATGGCGGCGCCGATGTCGTCGGGCTGGCCGACGCGGCCCAAGGCGGTGACCGAGGCGACCTGGGCGTTGATCGTCTGGTCGTCGCGGACGCGGCCGCCGCCGAAGTCGGTGGCGATGGCGCCGGGCGCGAAGGTGTTGACGTTGATCTTGCGGGGGCCGAGCTCCTTGGCGAGGTAGCGGGTCAGGACCTCGACGCCGCCCTTCATGCTGGCGTAGGCCGAGCTGCCCGGGAAGCTGAACCGGGCGAGGCCCGACGAGATGTTGACGATCGAGCCGCCGTCGGCGATCAGCGGCAGGAGGCGCTGGGTCAGGAAGTAGGGCGCCTTGAGGTGGACGCGGAACACCTCGTCGAACTGGGCCTCGGTGGTCTGGGCGAACGGCGCGTAGCAGGCGCCGCCGGCGTTGTTGACCAGGGCGTCGAACTGGGTGCGCTGCCAGGTCCGCTCGAGCTCGGCCTTGACCTGGTCGGCGAACGCGGCGAAGCCGGCGCTGTCGCCGACGTCGAGCTGGATCGCGGCGGCCTTACGGCCCTTGGCCTGGAGCTCGGCGACGACGGCGCGGGCCTCGGCCTCGGCCGACTTGTAGGTCAGGATGACGTCGGTGCCGCGATCCGCGAGGTGGAGCGCGGTGTTCTTGCCGAGGCCGCGGCTGCCGCCGGTGATGACTGCGATCTGGGTGGTCATGCCTGCAGATCTACGGCGGGCGGGGCGGTGGCGGAAGCCCGGGGATTCCGACAGACTGTTTAGACGATCGAAACAATGGAGGCAGCGTGGATCTCGACGCGGTGCGCACGTTCATCAAGGTCGCCGAGCTCGCGAGCTTCAGCCGTGCCGCCGAGCAGCTCGGGATCCAGAAGGCGCGCGCGTCGCTGCAGGTCAAGGCGCTCGAGGCCGATCTCGGCATCCGGCTGCTGCAGCGCACGACCCGCGTCGTCCGGCCAACGCCCGACGGTGAGCAGTTCCTCGCGCGGGCGGCGCGACTCCTGTCCGACGCCGACGAGCTGTCCGCGATGTTCCAGTCGCCGCGCGCGCTGCGCGGCGTGGTCCGGCTCGATCTGCCGATCAACTTCGCGCGCGAGCTGGTGATCCCGCGGCTGCCCGAGCTCTACGCGCTGTATCCGCACCTCGAGCTCCAGCTCAGCATCACCGACCGCCGGGTCGACGTGGTCCGCGACGGCTTCGACTGCGTGCTGCGGATCGGCGCGCTCGTCGACTCGGGCCTGATCGTCCGCCGGCTCGGCGTGCTGCCGATGACCAACTGCGCCAGCCCGGCGTATCTGCGGACCTACGGCACGCCGCGCGGGCTGGCCGACCTCGACCGCCATTTCGTCGTCCACTACGCCGGCACGTTCGGCGCCGACGCGCCGACGTTCGAGCACCGCGCGGTCGGCGTTACCGTCGAGCGGCCGATGCGCGCGATGATCACGGTCAACAACGTCGAGGCCTACCAGGCGACCTGCCGCGCGGGCCTGGGCATCATCCAGTGCCCGCGGGTCGGCGTGGCCGACGCCCTGGCCTCGGGCGAGCTCGTCGAGATCCTGCCCGAGCACACCTGCGCGCCGATGCCGGTGTCGTTCGTCCACGGCCACGGCAACGCCGTGCCCCGCCGGGTCCGCGCTGTCATGGCGTGGGTAGCGCAGGTGGTGGCGCCGCGGCTGGCGTAGGCCAGGGATCGGGCACGCGGGCGAGCGCGAGGCAGCTGGCGTGGAGCTCCTCGGCCTGGTCGTCGCGCTGGGCGAGCGCCGGCGTGGCGATGGCGCGGCGATGGAAGTCGACGTAGCCGCCCGGCTC
>DASWOO010000983.1:0-1672 GCA_036404335.1 Kofleriaceae bacterium | reverse complement strand
GATGTAGCCGGTGATCACACCTCGCTGCTCGAGCTTGTGGATGCGCTCGGCCACGCTGGGCTGAGACATCCGGACTCGGCGCGCGATCTCTTGCTGCGTGACACGAGCATCCCGTTGAAGGATGTCGAGGATGCGTAGGTCGACCGCGTCCACCTACCAACCATAGGAGACCTCGGCGTGACCATCAATGAGGAATCGCCATGACGCGACACGCGCCTATGAATTATAGGTTCGACCGGCGAAGGTGATTTCGCATGATGACCTCGCGGCGCGATGCGGCACGACTGTGCTGGCTCGCGCGGTCGCACGCTGTGCCGTGCGCTACGGCCTCGGGAAATGCATGGCGCATATGGACCGGCCGGTCGGCTCGACGCGGCGAGCCAGATCGCTCGAGCACGCGCGGGCAAGTGAATGTGCGAGCTGTCGATCGCGCGCTCGAGCGGCACCAGGCCGCGAGCGCGGCGCGGCTTACGCGGCGGCGGCGGAGAGCGCGCTGCTGATGATCGAGTCGATGTCCGAGCCGCCGTTGCCGGCGTGCTTGCGGTAGCTCGCGGTCCGGCTCGACGCGCTGGTCGACGACGTGGTCGACGAGTCCGACGACGAGTCGCTGCTGCTGTCCGGCGGCGGGCCGGGCGGCGGGCCACCCGCGCCGTGCGGGCCACGGTGGCCGCCCGACGGCGGCTTGATGCTCGACAGGTCGCCGGTGCTCGCGGCGTCCTTGAACTTGTCGGCCAGCGCCTGCAGCTTCGAGTCGCCGCTGTCGTTCGCCTTGGCGCTGAGCGAGTCGGCGATCGACGTCAGCACCTCCTTGGCCTTGGCGGGATCGGAGCTCTCGAGATCCTGGAGCTTGCTGAACAGCTGGCCGGCCTTGCTGAGCTTGGTCTGATCGGAGCTGCTGCTGCTGACGCTGGAGGTCGCGTCGCTGCTGTCGTCATCGTCGAGGTCGGGGGCCGTGACGGCGCTGGTCGCGGACGTCGACTTCAACGAGGTGAGCTGGGACAGGGACGAGGTGGAAGAGGAAATGTACATGGCGGTTCGCGTCTCCTGCCCCCTGGTTCGGCAGCCGCGGGATCGGTGAATGGGCTGAAATATATGTTCACTCAGACCAGGCCCAAGTAGCTTTAACTACTGGTCTTAATGGCACGCTCATGAAACATATCACCGGGGCGGCGATACCCCAGCGTCGTCAGGAGATCGGATCGGGATCCGACAACAGCCTAGGCGGCCACGCGGTGAGGTTGCGGTGCCCCTGGTCGACCAGCTGGCCGAGCCGGCGCGCCAGCTCGATGCGATCCTCGAGGGCGATCCACGGGATCGCGATCCGCGCGAGGTCGGCGCCGTGCGGGTCGGTGAAGCGTAGGCCATCGCCGTAGGCGGCGACGCCGTGGCGCGACCCGACCGCCAGCTCGGGGACGCCATCGACGATCACGCGGCCATCGCCGTGCGCGACGATCGTGCGGCGCGCCCGGTCGCGGAACAGCCGGCGGACGTAGACCTCGGTGTGCCCGGCGTGCTCGAGCACCAGCACCTTGTCGAGCCCGCTGGACAGCGACGGCCCCAGCTCGATCGCGCGCACCGCGTCGCCGGAGAGCGGCGCCAGCTCGTGGCGCAGCCGCAGCGCCAGCCGGTCGAGCGCGGCCAGCGCGGTCAGCCCCGACGGCTCGAGCGTGCT
>DASWOO010000982.1:0-1729 GCA_036404335.1 Kofleriaceae bacterium | reverse complement strand
GATGCCGAGCCGGCCGCGGGTGTAGGCGAACGAGCCGGCCGCGGTCAGCGTCGCCGAGGTCAGGATCGGCGTCGGGCCCGCGCGCAGGATGTGGCGGCGGACCAGGTCGGCGACGTCGATCGGCGACGCGGTCAGGAGCGTCCCGGTCTGGCGCAGCTCGCCCCAGTAGACGTGGCTCTTGTGGCGCTGCTCGGCGATCGTCGCCAGGTCGTCGCGCATCCCGCGCGCCCGCCGCGCCAGCCCGGCCAGCGACGCGCGCGCCCCGGCGTCGACCGCCTCCTCCTCGTCGGGCGGCGGCTCCGCCTCGGCCTCGGCCGTGCGCGCGAGGTCCTCGAGCGCGGTGTCGAGCCGGAACCACGCGTGCTGGCGCTCGGGGTGATCGAACAGCCCCGGGGGCAGCGGCATGCGCGAATCGACCACCGACGCCGCGGCCAGCACGCCGCGGACCGACGCGAACAGCGCGATCCCGGCGCGCTCGACGGTGGCGATCGTGTCGTCGGCCGCGCGCCCGGTCCACAGCGGCATCGCGGCGAGCGCCAGGTGGGCGTCGCGGACCAGCTCGGCGAGCTTGTGGGTCGAGACCTTGGCGCCGAAGTGCTCGGTCGCGACGTCCTCGAGCTGGTGGGCCTCGTCGAAGATCACGGCGTCGTGGTCGGGCAGGATCCGCGCGGTCGGGCTGCCGGCGCGGATCGCGCGGTCGGCGAAGTACAGGTGGTGGTTGACCAGCACCAGCTGCGCCTGGTCCGCCTGCCGCCGCGCCTGGGTCACGAAGCAGCGCTCGAAGTACGGGCAGCGCGCGCCGATCCGCGCGTCGGGCGTGGTCGTGACGTCGGCCCACAGCGGCGCGGCCTCGGCCAGCCACTCGACCTCGGCGCGGTCGCCGGTCGCGCTGTGCTCGGCCCAGTCCGCCAGCGCGTCGACCGAGACGTCGCGCGCCGCGAGCAGCGAGTTGCGGCCGTGCAGCTCGGCGAGCTTGCGCTTGCAGGCGTAGTTGGCCACGCCCTTGAGCACGACGGCGGAGAACGGCCGGGCCAGGATCGAGCGCAGCAGCGGGATGTCGTGGCGCGCGATCTGGTCCTGCAGCGCGCGCGTCCCGGTCGAGACGATCACCCGCTTGCCCGACTGCAGCGCCGGGACAAGGTACGCCAGGGTCTTGCCAGTGCCGGTCCCGGCCTCGACGATCAGCGCGCGCTCCTCGTCGAGCGCGCGCGTCACCGCCGCCGACATCGCGCGCTGCTCGGCGCGGTCTTCGTAGTCCGGGATCGCCAGCGCCAGGCCACCGCCCGGCGCCAGCAGATCACCGGTGATCACCGGCGACGCCTCTCACGTGCGGCGCGCCTTCTCGACGTGGCCGCTCGTGCCGAACCGGCGCGCGAGCTCGGCGAGCACGGCGTCGATCGGGATCTGCCGCGCGCCGAGCCCGACCAGCACGTGGAACAGCAGATCGGCGGTCTCGTGGATCACCTTGGCGTCGTCGCCCGCGGGCAGCTCGGCGGCAAGCTCGCCGTGCTCCTCGGCGATCTTGGCCAGGATCTTCGGCATGCCGGCGACGAGCAGCGACTTGGTGTAGCTCTGCTCCGCCGTCGACGTCCGCCGCGCCTCGATGGTCCGCGACAGCCGCTGCAGGATCGGCAGCTCGGGGCCGTCGTCGTCGTCGTGGCCGTCGGGGTGGAAGAAGCAGCTGGTCGTGCCGGTGTGGCAGGTCGGGCCCGCCGGGGTCGCGCGCACC
>DASWOO010000981.1:0-1910 GCA_036404335.1 Kofleriaceae bacterium | reverse complement strand
GTGAAGGCGGTCTCCTGGGAGGCCACCGCCCGCCGCGCGACGCCGGCGTTCTTCGCCGAGCATACGGTGAGCGCGCTGCGTGGCTGGACCGACTACGACCTCGAAAACGTGGGCCGGCTGACCGAGCCGATGCGCTATGATCCCATGACCGACCGCTACGTCGCGGTGACCTGGGACGAGGCCTTCGCCGGCATCGCGACCGAGCTTCGCGCGCTGAACAGCCCGAACGAGGCGGAGTTCTACACCTCCGGCCGCGCCTCGAACGAGGCAGCGTTCCTCTACCAGCTGTTCGCCCGCGCCTACGGAACCAACAATTTCCCCGACTGCTCGAACATGTGCCACGAGGCGAGCGGCGTCGGGCTCATCCAGTCGATCGGCATCGGCAAGGGCACGGTGCTGCTCGAGGACTTCCACCACGCCGATGCGATCATTGTGATCGGCCAGAACCCCGGCACCAACCATCCGCGCATGCTGGGCGACCTGCGCAAGGCCGCGATGCGCGGCGCGCGGGTCGCCGTGCTGAACCCGGTTCGCGAGCGCGGCCTCGAGCGCTTCGCCGATCCCCAGGACAAGATCGAGATGATTCGCGGCGGCGCGACCTCGATCGCGAGCCACTATTTCCAACCGAAGCTCGGCGGCGACATGGCCGCGATCCGCGGCGTCGCCAAGATCGTGTTCGCCCGCGACGACGCGGAACGGGCAGCCGGCCGTCCCACGCTGCTGGACGAGGCGTTCATCGCCGAACACACGGTCGGCCTGGACGCCTGGCGCGCGGAAGTCGAGGCGACTGGCTGGGGCCATATCGAGGACCAGTCCGGCCTGACCTATGACGAGATCGAGACGCTGGCCGAGGTCTATCTCGGCGCCGAGCGCGTTATCGCCACCTGGGCTATGGGCGTCACCCAGCACAAGCACTCGGTCGCGACCGTGCGCGAGATCGCGAACCTGCTGTTCCTGCGCGGGCATGTCGGCCGCGAGGGCGCGGGCCTATGCCCGGTGCGCGGCCACTCCAACGTGCAGGGCGACCGCACGGTCGGCATCAACGAGAACCCGCCGGCCTGGCTGCTCGACAATCTCGACCGCGAGTTCGGCATCGTCAGCCCGCGGGCGCCCGGCCACAACGTGCTGCACGCGATCCACGCGATGGTCGAGGGCCGCTCCAAAGCCTTCATCGGTCTCGGCGGCAATTTCGCCCGCGCGACCCCGGACACCGAGATCGTCACAGCGGCGCTCCGCAGCTGCCGGCTGACAGTCCAGATCGCGACCAAGCCGAACCTCGGCCACATGGCGGTCGGCGAAGTCGCCTATCTCCTGCCGTGCCTCGGCCGCACTGAGATCGACCGCAATCTCGCCGGCAAGACGCAGATCGTGACCGTCGAGGATTCGATGAGCATGGTCCACGGTTCCGGCGGCATCAACAAGCCGGCGTCTCCCCACCTCAAATCCGAAGTCGCGATCATCGCCGGCATCGCGGCCGCGACGCTCGGGAACGCGATCGACTGGGCCGGGATGGCCGAGGATCACGACATCATCCGCGACCGGCTTTCGCGCGTGATCCCCGGTTTCGAGGATTACAACGAGCGGGTCCGCAGGCCGCGCGGCTTCCATCTCCGCAACTCCGCGGCCGAGCGCGACTGGAAGACGCCGTCCGGCAAGGCCGAGTTTTCGCCCGCTCCCCTGCCACTTGAGATCGAACACCAGGCCGCGCGCAAGCGGAAGGGCCAGTACGTGCTGCAGACGTTCCGCAGCCACGACCAGTACAACACCACGATCTACGGCCTCGACGACCGCTATCGCGGCGTCTACGGCGAGCGCCGCGTGGTGTTCGCCCATCCCGACGATATCGCCGCGATGGGCGCCGAGCCGAATGCGCGGGTCGACGTCATCGGCTCCGCAGACGACGGCCGGAC
>DASWOO010000980.1:0-9238 GCA_036404335.1 Kofleriaceae bacterium | reverse complement strand
CTGTCGGGCGAGCTGCGCGAGCTGCGCGAGCACAGCCACGGCGATCCGTTCAAGTTCATCGCGTGGAAGGCCACCGCCAAGCGCGGCCGGCTGATGGTGCGCGACCTCGAGAACGAGGTCGTGACCACGCACATCGCGATGCTCGACATTGGCGGCGGCATGCGCACCGGCCCCGCCGGCCGGACCCCGCTCGACTGGGCGAGCGACAGCATCGCCGCGCTGGCCAAGACCGCGATCAACCACAGCGACCGCATCGGCCTGGTCGGGTTCGACACCCGGACCGCGGTCGAGCTCGCGCCGGACACCGGCTACTATCATTACCTACAGCTGGTCGACAAGCTGCTCGACGTCCGGTCGGTGGTCGACGAGGACCTGACCGACGTCACCGCCGGCGAGCTGGTCGCGCTGGTCGCGCGCTACCTGGCGCACCAGGAGGCGATCGACGTGCGGGTCAAGGTCCCGCCGCCGCTCGACGATCCGCGGTGGAGCACGATCCAGGCGGGCCCCGACGGCCAGCTCTACGATGTCGCCGCGACCGGCCGGCTGTGCCGCCGGCTGATCGATGTGATGGTCGGCAGCGACAAGGCCAAGGACAAGAAGGCCCGGGACCGGCGCGGGGTCAGCGGCGCGGTCGTCGCGCACGATGCCCGGCGCCAGCCGGTGATCGACGGCGACAGCCAGCTCGCGCCGCTGCGCCAGCTGTGCCGGCTGCGGGGCATCGAGCTGCCGTATCGTACGTCGTGGGAGCATGGCCGCCGCGCGGTCGGTCTGGCGGCGGCGGTCGAGCGCGTGGTCGCCGGCGGCCGGCCGGACGTCGTGATCCTGTTCAGCGATCTGGCGGGCCTGGCCGAGGACGACAGCCGGGCGATCCGGGCGATCGCGCGGCTCCGTAAGGCGGCCGGCTCGATGGTGGTGATCACGCCGTCGCCGGGCGCGTTCCTGCCGGCGGTCGCCACGCCGCACGGCCGGCGGGTGCGCGAGCTGATGATCCGCGACGCGCAGGCGGCGATGGAGCCGGGGCGCAAGCTCCTAATGCGCCACGGCGTGCGGGTCGTCGATGGCTCGCCCGCGGATAGCCTCGACCGGTTGATCGCCCAGGGCCGCAGCGTGCGCGGGCCTGCGCTGCGCGCCGGCTGACCAGTCGTCGGCGGACCGGGCGGTTTTGCACCAGCCGGCAACTCGCACCCGGGTGAGGCACGCCACTTGCGAAGGATTCCTTCAACAAAGGAGTTACCCCGATGAGAATCCTGACTTTCAAGCGACTCGCCGGCCTGGCCGCGATCGGTGGCTTCGCCTATGTCCACAAGCAGCGCGGCGGCGACTGGACGTTCGACAGCATCAGCGACACCGCGCGGTACCTGTTCAATCAGGCGATGACCCGGGTCGAGCCGCTCAAGCGTGAGATGCGCGATACGCTCGACCGCGCCGCCCACATGGAGCAGCCGGCGCGCCGCACCCCGTCGGCCTCGGCCACGGCGTCGGCCACCGACGAGGGTGGATCGTCGACGCGGGTTTACCGCGACTACAAGCGCAAGGATGACGTCGGTCCGCACTGACCGAGCGCTCACAGCACGCCGCGCGGCACAGCGCGGCAATTTCGACGACGCGACGCGCGCGACGCGACCGGAGGACCTCCGGCAGCGCTCGCGCGCTTCGCCGTTTCGGCGTGGTTTCGCGACGCTGGCGCACGCGGCAAACTCCCGTCAGGACCTCGCCAAGCCGGCACGCACCATGCAGCAAGCTCGAGCATGAATACGATGAAGATGGTCAAGCGCACCCTCAACAACCTCGGCGATTACACCGGCGACTTCGCCAACGACGCCGGCAAGTTCGCGCGTAACTTCGGCGGTGACACCGCCGACCTCGCGCGCCGGTTCGGCGGCGACACCGCCGACCTCGCGCGCCGGTTCGGCGACGGCACGGCCGACCTCGCCAAGCGCGTCGGTCCCAAGCGCGGCCTGATCGGCCTCGCGGTCCTGGCGGCCACGATCGGCGGCTCGATCATGCTGATCCGCTACCTGAAGGCGCGCGCCGCCGAGCAGGCGATCGACGGCGACGAGCCGTCGGAGACCAACGGCACCAAGAGCAACTTCGCCAACAAGCGCGCCCGCGCGCAGCACACGGCCGAGTCGTTCGTTTCGCGTCAGTAGCGCGCACATGCGACCGGGTATGACGGCTCGAGCGCGGCTCGGGCCGTTCTGCGTTTCGGCGCCAGACGCGTGATCTTCGCGTGCTCGGACGCGTGATCTTCGCGTGAGCGAGGCGGTGCGGCGAGGGTAGCGCCCGGTCACGGCGGGCAATGACGATGGGTTGTGCGTTGGGTGCTTGTGGGCTGCGTAGTCGCCGGCGCGAGCTGTGGCGCGGGCGATAACGAGGTCGATCCGGGCGATCTGAGCCTGCGCGATCTGCTCGGCGTGTCGCTGGACGTCGCCGCCGGCTGGACCGCCGTGCAGCGCGCGGCCGCGCGCCAGGTGCTCGGCCAGGCGCTGCGCGCGCCGCCCGACGGGACCAGACCGTCGCCATGCCGCCGGACCCGCGCGGTGGCCGCGGCGGCTCGGCGGCGGCGGGCCTGGTGGGCTCGGCGGCGGCGAGCTTGGCGGCGGCGGGCTCGGCGGGCGCGGCGAGGCGGGCATCGCGCTCGGGGACGAGCTCGACGATCGCGTCGCCGGTGTGCTCGTCATGCTCGACTGTCAGCGCGCCACCACTGAGCGGGGGCCGCTCGCTGTCATCCGCGTGCACGTGGCGTTCGACGACACGGTCGAGATCGCTCCTCGCCCGGCCGCTGATGCCGCCGTTGCCCTGGCTCCGACCACAGATGCGGCCATGGCGTGCGCCGCGCGGCGCGCCGCGCTCGGCGTGGAGCTAACGCTCGCCAGCGCCTGGGACGCGAACCCGACGCGGACCCACCTCGTCGACCGAGGTCTGCCGCTGCGCGACAAGCTAGCTATCGACACGTGTCGACCGATCCCGATCCGACTACCAGCGGCCTGACCGAGCCCCGCGGCGTCGTGATCGTGCCGGTGCCGCAGCTGAGCGTGCTCGCCGTGCTCGTCGCGCACGCTGGCGCGCCACCGCACTCGCGGTCAACCCGGTCGTGCTCGCCGCGATCGACCCCGAGGCGACGGCCCTAGCCACCGGGAGCACGCCGCGCGGACGCCCTGCCCCGGTGGTCGCACATCGCCGGCGCCGTCCCACATGGAGATGGGTCTGCAGCCGGGCGTCGCACCGACCAAGGTGGCGACCCTGCCGCAGGGCAACCCGTACAGCTTCTACGGCTCGTTCGAGGAATGCGCCGAGGTCCAGCGCGAGCGCTGCTCGGTGTGCCTGGCCACCGGCAACTGCGACCTCGCGCCGAGCGACGTCGACGGTAACAGCGAGTGCCAGACCCTGGCGCAGGACAGCGGCCGCGGCTACTTCCTCCTGTGCATCAACCTGTCGCTAGCGATCGGCTCGGTCGAGCGCTGCACCACCGGCAAGTCGTCCTGCACGCCGGTCCCGACGCCGCCGACGATGTCAGCCGGCTCGACGCCAACGCCGCGTTCCTCACCACCCGCAATGCGCCGGCGCGCTCGACGACTGCCTCGGCAAGATCTACGGCGCGCCCGACACGACGTTTCCGGGCCCCGGCCCCGACGGCGGCACCGTCACCGAGCCGCCGCGCTCGACGAACGTCACCTGCGGCAACGCCTGCAGCGACAACAACGCCAACTGCACGTTCTCGCCGACCGCCAACTGCAGCGGCCCGAGCTGCGGCAACGCCTCGACCTGCGGCGGCGGCGACTGCAGCTGCCACGACAGCGACAGCAGCGGCAGCGGCTGCGACAACAACACGAGCTCGAGCAACTGCCAGATCGATCAGACCCCCGACTGCAACACCACCGGCTCCGGCAGCAGCTCGAGCAGCAGCTGCAACACCTGCGACAGCGGCTCGGGCGGCAGCTGCAATGACTGCGGCGGCAGCGGCTGCAGCAACGGCAAGTGCAGCGTCGCCCCGAGCTCGCCCGGCCCGGCCCTCGCCATCATGTCGCTCGCGTGGGCCCTGCTCCCCGTCCCCATTGCCGCGCGCCTGCGCCGCCGCCGCCCCCGTGCCCGCGACTCCGCCGCCCGGCCCGATATCGGCGAAATCAAGCTCGGCGCTGCTGGCGCTGCGACCGCGAGCCTGCCCGACATCGGCGAAATCAAACTGGGCGATGTCGCGGCCGCGGCTGCGCGCGACTCAGGCAAAGGGTCGACGACGCGGCCGCCGCGCCACGCGCGGAGCCGGGCATGCGCATCCGCGGCTTCGGCATCCCGGCGTGGGCGGCGTGGCTCGCGCCCCGGCCCGGCGAGCCGCTGCGCGACTACCGCGACCGCGTGCTGCCGTTCGCTCAGCAGGCCATCGCGCCGCAGCGCGTGCAGGTGGCGCAATGGCGCGACGGCTTGGCGGCCGCGGCCAACCTGCGCCCGCCGCAGCTCGCCGAGCTCGACCGGACCACGCAGGACACCGCGTCGGCGCTCGAGGAGCGCGTGCTCGGCGCGGTCATGAACGGCGAGGGTCTCCCCGGCACGTTCAAGCCGATGGTCGGCGTCGACCTGGCCCGCGACCTGGCCGACATCGTCAGTAAGGGCAACCAGCGCTGCCTCGACTCGCTCGACCCCGGCCAGAAGGCCATCCTCGCCATCCAGCCGTTCGACTTCGCCGACTACCTCGCGTGCGCGACCCGGTGGGAGGACGCGCTCGGCCTGCTCTGACGCCGCGCGGCCCGCGAGCCTAGGCCGCGGTCTCGGCGGCGGCCGCCGGCGCGGCCTTCTGGCCGAGCTTCGACAGGTTGACCGAGACCAGCTTCGACACGCCGGGCTCCTGCATGGTGACGCCGTACAGGTTGTCCGCCGCCTCCATCGTCCGCTTGTTGTGCGAGATCACGATGAACTGCGAGCGGTCGGTCATCTCGCGCACCAGCTCGTTGTAGCGATCGACGTTGGCCTCGTCGAGCGGGGCGTCGACCTCGTCGAGGATGCATAACGGCGACGGCTTGATCAGGAAGATCGAGAACACCAGCGCGACCGCGGTCAGCGCCTTCTCGCCGCCGGACAGCTGCTCGACCGTCGAGTTCTTCTTGCCGGGCGGCTGCGCCATGATCTCCACGCCGGCCTCGAGCAGGTCGACATCGTCGCCCGAGCCGCCGGTGATCGACAGCGCCGCCTGACCGCCGCGGAACAGCCGCGGGAACACTTCCTTGAACGTGGTGTTGACCGCGTGGAACGTGTCCTTGAACAGCTTGCGGCTGGTCTTGTTGATCTTATCGATCGCGCGCTGCAGCTGCTCGACCGCGCGCTCGAGGTCGTTCTTCTGCGCCGACAGGAACTCGTGGCGCTGGTTGACCTCGGCGAACTCCTCGATCGCGGTCAGGTTGATGTCGGTGCCCATCCGCTCGATCAGCTCGCGGAGCTCGGCCAGCCGGTCGTCCTCGATCTGGGTGACCTGCGGGCGCAGGTGGTAGTCGTGGAGGATCGCCGGGATCTCGAGCTGGTAGCGCTCGGCGATCTGGTCCTCGACGTTCTGCCGCGTCATCTTGATCTGGCCGGTGCGCAGCTCGAGCTGGCCGACCTCGCGGCCCAGCTGATCGGCCCGCGCGCGCAGCTCGCGCGACGCCAGCTCGACCTCGGTCAGCGCCCCGAGCCGCGCGTCGTAGAGCTTGCGGCCGTCCTCGAGCGACACCGCGCTGGCCGCGCGATCCTCGGCGAGCCCGCTCAGCTCGGCGGCGAGCTGGTCGCAGCCCTCGCGCAAGAGCGTGGCCCGGCCGGTCGCGTCGTCGATCTCGGCCGCGAGCTTGGCCGAGCGCTTGACCAGATCGGCGTCCATCGCGGCGAGCCGCAGCGCGGAGGCCTCGGCCGCGGCGCGCTTCTCGCCGAGCTGGGCCGCGCGGATCTTGGCCTCGGTCAGGATCTGCGCCAGCTCGGCCAGGCGCGCCTGGTGGATCGCGACCTGATCGTGGTGGTCGCGCTGGGCCTGCTCGAGCTCGGCGATCCGGGCCTCGGCCGCGGCGCGGCGCTCGCGGATCGCGTCGTCGTCGCCGCCGATCGAGGCGAGCCGCTCGTCGAGCTCGCGCTGCTCGACCGCGAGCTGGTTCAGCCGGTCGCGGTGGCGCTCCAAATCGCTGCGGATCCGGGTGTCGTCCTTCTCGTGACCCATGATCGCGATCTCGCCCTCGTGGGCCTGCGTGCGCAGCCCCTCGAGCGCCAGGGTCACCTGCTTGAGCTCGGTCTTGGCCGTGACCAGCCGGGCCATGGCGTCGGCCAGCTCGTGCTCGAGGGTGCCGACGATCTCCTCGAGGTCGCGGATCTCGCGCTTCTGGGCGAGCACGCCCGCGCCCTGCGCGTCGCGCGAGCCACCGGCGACCACGCCGTCGCCCTCGACGACGTCGCCGTCGAGGGTCACCAGCCGGTCGGATACGCCCTGCTTGTGCAGCGCGAGCGCGCGATCGAGCCCGTCGACGACGACCGTGGTGCCGAACAACCGCTTGCCGACCGACTCGTAGCCATCGGCGAACGCGACCAGATCGGACATCCGGCCGAGCACGCCCTCGCCGCCGATCGCCGCGTGGGCCGCGAGCAGCTCGCTGCGATCGTCGACCTCGATCGTGCCCCAGCCCGCCGCCGACATCGCCGACGTCGACGCCTGATGCCGACCGGACCGGACCGGCACGAACGCGCTGCGGCCCGCCCCGCCCTGCTTGAGGAACCCGACCGCGGCCAGGCCGACCTCGGGCTGGCTGACCAGCACGCCGCCCAGCCGGTCGCCCAGCGCGGCCTCGACCGCGACCTCGAGCTGCTCGGGCGCGCGCACGACATCGGCGACCACGCCGTGGATCTCGCCGTCGGTCAGCTGCGCGCCCTCGAGGATCGCCTCGGCGCGCTGCATCACGGCCCGCGTGCCGCGCTGGAAGCCCTCGTAGCGATCCTGGATCTCGCGCAGCGACGTCAGCCGCGACGTCCGGCGCTGCAGCTCGGTGCGCAGGGTCTCGACCTCGGCCTCGCCGCGCGCCGACTCGTCGGCCAGGAGCTCGCGGCGCGCCGTGAAGTGCTCGCTCTGACCGCCGAGGTCGAGCCGGGTCTGGCGCAGCTGGGCGAGCGCGGCGTCGACCTTCTTGGCCTCGCGCTCGAGGTCGCGGATCCGCGCGCTCTGCTGCTCGGTCTCGTCGACGACGCGCTCGAGCCGGCGGCTCGCCTCGTCGCGGCGGCGGATCAGCGCGTCGAGCTGCGCGTTGGCCGTGGCGATCTCGGTGCGGCGGCCGGCGATCTCGGTCCGCGCCTGGTCGAGGTCGCGCTGGGCGTTGGCGAGCATCTGCCGGGCCTCGCCGGCCGTGGCCTCGCGGGCCTCGACCTCGCTGGCCTCGCGCTCGACCTCGGCGATCAGCTCCGCCAGCTCGGCCTCGCGCTGCGCCAGCTCCTCGGTGCCCGCGGCGCGCTGGGCCGCGATCGTGTCCAGCTCGGTGCGGGCGCCGGCGATCCGGCCATCGAGCTCCTCGGCCTCGCGGCGCTCGAAGCCGATCTTGCTCTCGCCGAGCCGGATCCGGTTGTCGAGCTCGTGGACGTGCTCCTGCAGGCCCAGCAGCCGCCGCTCCTCGCTCGCCAGCTCGCCGCGCTCGGCGACGACGTGCGCGTCCTTGCCGCTCCACGCGGTCCGCGCCTGGTCGAGCTCGGCCCGCGCGCTGGTCAGCCGCAGGTCGACCAGCTGGCCTTCGCTCGCCAGCTCGAGCCAGCGGTGCGCCGACTTCCACAGCTCGATGTCGCGCATCTCCGTCTTGTACTTGCGGTAGCGCTCGGCCTTCTGCGCCTGGCGGCGCAACGTGCCCATCCGCTTGTCGAGCTCGATGACGATGTCGGACACCCGCATCAGGTTCTGCCGGGTCTGATCGAGCTTCTTTTCGGCGGCCTTCTTCTTGGCCTTGAACTTGGTGATGCCCGCGGCCTCCTCGATGATCGCGCGGCGGTCCTGCGGCCGCGAGCTGACGATCTGGCCGATCCGGCCCTGCTCGATGATCGCGTAGGCCTTGGTGCCGACGCCGGTGCCAAGGAAGAAGTCGGTGATATCGCGCAGCCGGCACGGCGTCTTGTTGATGAAGTACTGCGAGGTGCCGTCGCGGTACAGCCGGCGGGTGATCGTGACCTCGGTGAACTGGCCGAAGTTGATCGCGGGCGGCCGGTCGGCGAGCACCTCCTGCGCCTCCTCGAGCGGCGACGCGACCGGGTTGCCCTCGGCGTCGGTCCAGCGGCCCGCGGCCGGCTCGGCGTCGGTCGCGGCCTGCGCCATCTCCTCGATCGTCGGCTGGGTCGCCGGCTGGGGCTGGGTCGCCGGCGGCGCCAGCGGATTGCCCTCGCCCGCCAGCTCGTCGGGCTCGAGCTGAGCCAGCGCGCGCTCGGCCTCGGCCTCGTCGCTGTGCCGCGCCTGCTCGAGCGTCTCGGCCGAGAACCCGACGTCGTCGAACGTCAGCGAGACCTCGGCCATCGGCGCCGGGCCGCGGCTCTCGCTGCCGGCGAAGATCACGTCCTCCATCGCCTTACCGCGCAGGTGCTTGGCGCTCTGCTCGCCCATGCACCACCGGATCGCATCGACAATGTTGCTCTTGCCGCAGCCGTTCGGCCCGACGACGCCGGTGATCGACTCGCCGATCTGGAGCACCGCACGATCGCAGAACGACTTGAAGCCGATGATTTCGACCCGCTTGATTCGCATGATAGACCCCTGGGGGCTCGCGCAGGGTGCCTCGCCCCTATGACATCGAGCGGCGCTGAACCAGGTTGCGCGCGCGGCGTCGTCGACAAAACCGCGCTATGCTCCGCGGCGTGAGGTCGGCCCTGGTTGCGCTCGCCCTGCTCGCGGCCACGACGCGCGCCATCGCGCCGGCGTCCGCCGCGCCGCCGACGGTCGAGATCCGCGCGCAGACCAAGCTGGTCCTCGACAAGATCCAGCTGCTCAGCGATGACGAGGCCGACCTGCGTGGCCACCTCGTCGACGGCTTGACCGGCGACGGCATCGGCGGCCAGCGCGTCGCGATCAAGCTCGGCGAGCTGACCGCCACGGCGACGACCGAGCGCGACGGTAGCTTCCACACCCGGGTCGGGGTCTCGCCCGGCCGCCAGCAGGTCGAGCTCGAGTTTCGCGGCAGCCAGCTGCTCGGCGACGCCCAGCTCGCGCAGGCCACCGATCCGTCGCGCACCCATGTCGGCCTCAGCCTCGACATCGAGGAGGCCGCGG
>DASWOO010000979.1:0-10229 GCA_036404335.1 Kofleriaceae bacterium | reverse complement strand
TAGCAGGCGAGGCCGCCGTTGAGCGCCTCGACGCCGCGGGTCGGCGCGTGGCCGCACGCGAGGTTGCCGAGCTCGGCGGTCGCGAGCGCGAGCGCGCCCTCGGTCATCGAGATGTCGAGGTGCGCGCCGCGGCCGGTGCGGTGGCGGCCGACGAGCGCGGCGAGGATGGCGGTCGCGCTCCACAGCGCGCCGCCCGCGAGGTCGGCGAGCTGCACGCCGGGCATCCACGGCGCGCCGCCGGCCTCGCCGCCCATCGCGAGCACGCCGGCGAGCGCCTGGTAGCCGACATCGTGGCCGGCGCGATCGACGTACGGCCCGGTCTGGCCGAAGCCGCTGATCGAGCACACGATGATCCCGGGGTTGGCCGCGGCGAGCGCCGCGTAGCCGACCCCGAGCTTGTCGAGCACCCCCGGGCGGAAGCTCTCGACGACGACGTCGGCGCGGGCGGCCATGCGGAGCAGCGCGTTGCGCCCCGCCGGCGCCTTGAGATCGAGCACGATCGATCGCTTGCCGCGATTGACCGCGAGGTAGCGCCCGGACATCCCGCCTTTGGCCGGCGGGAAGTTGCGCATGTAGTCGCCGAGCTTCGGGTCCTCGACCTTGACCACGTCCGCGCCGAGGTCGGCGAGGATCATCGTCAGGAACGGACCCGGCAGCAGCCGCGACAGGTCGAGCACGCGGACGCCGTCGAGCGCATCCGCCAGCGCGCCGGTCATCGTACCGGCCATCGCACGTTCACTTGGGCTTGGCGATCTCGAACAGCTGCTGGAGCTTCATCGCCAGCATCGGGTCACCGCTGACCTGCAGCTTGCCCTGGAAGTACAGCTGCATGCCGGCGTTCGGATCGCTCAGCATGGTCTTGAAGTCCTCGATCGAGACGCTGACGGTGCACTGCGCGTTGCCCTTGTCGCCCTGGGTGCAGGTCGGCGGCTTCGCGACGGTGTCGACCGTCCACTCGCCGCCACCGTCGCCGGTGACCTTGAAGCAGAAGATCGCGTTCATCTCGCCAGCCTTGTCGGGGTACTGCTTGAGCCCCTCGGGAACGAGGTTGTTGAACAGGTCCTGCGCGTCCTTCGGCATCGGCATGAGTGAATCGTTACCGCGGACACCGGTTTGCAGTCAACGCTGACGGCTACCGAAGGCGAGCTGTCCCGCCAGCGCTCAGGGAGCCGCCGGCAGGTCCGCCGCGGGGAACGCGCACGACGCCTCGACGCCCTCCGAGGCCGACAGCGTGCCGCCGCTGCTGATCGAGTCGATGTAGTAGATCTGCTGGAAGCTGGTGTCCCAGCACTCCGACGCGGTCGCGGTCAGCGAGCCGAGGTCGCCACCGGCCACCCGCGCGTCGGCGCGGCCGGCGCCGGTCGACTGCCAGCGCGAGCGCAGCGCGATCTGCTCGTTCGCCGGGCCGCCGCCCGCGTTGCCGGCGATCGTGAACAGCATCTGGCCGCCGCCGTCCGCCGCCTCGTCGTACGCGTAGTCGGCGTTGACCGGCGCGCCGGCCGCGTCGGTCGAGTCGATCGTCAGGTCGAGGTGCTTCTTCGACAGGTCGTAGTGCGCGTCGATCTTGCCCTTGTCGTTGGCCGAGTCGACCGGGTTGACGCGCTTGGCGGCGTCGAGGTCGAGGGTGAAGTTGCCGTTGCCCTGCAGGTCGCCGTTGCGCGGGTCCGCGGTGCCGTCGACCACGACCTCGAACCCGGCGGTGCCCGCCTTGAGCCGGCCCGACAGCTTGTACGTGTAGGTGCCGTCGCCGACCGCGGTGACGTCGAGCTTGTACTCGGTCGTCGCGAGCGCGCCGTCGCTCCACGGGCCCCAGGTGTAGGTGTCACCGTCGGTGCTGGTCACCGGGAACTGGACGATCGAGTGGATCAGGGTCAGCACCCACGCGCTGCCGCCGTTGAACAGCCGGGTGACATCGCGCGTCGCGACGTACCAGTTGGCGAGGCCACCGAGGTTCTCGGTGCCGGCGGTGACCCGCTGGCCGGCCGAGCGGACGGCGGCCATGTCCGAGTCCTTGAGCTTGATCGACACCTGGTCCGCCGTGGGCAGGGCCTTGTCGATGTCCTTGGGCGAGGCGTCCTGCTGGACGCAAGCAACGAGCGGGAGAGCGCAAAGCGAGGCGAGGATGGTCTTCATCATGTCCAAGCCTCAGAGCAGCTTGCGTACCAACGGTTTCAACGCGATCTCGACGACTTACGGCGTCGCAAAATCCGACGGTTGCCGCGGCGCACCCGGCGCCGTAGGAGGAGTCGACAGCTCCGGCAACACCGTGAGGGTGTCGCCGTCGTGAAACACCAGCACCGCGTCCGGCGCGACCGCGACCCCGACCGGATCGGCGCGCGGCACCTCGGGTAGCGGGTAGACGTACATCAGCAGCGCGTTGGCCGCGTAGCCGACCACGAAGTCATGGGTCAGCGACGCGTCGAGCCGGACCGCGATCGCGGTGTTGCCGACGGCGTCGATCGCATCGCCGAGCGTCATGATCCCCGGCACCGGGAACGCGGCCTGGCCGTGCAGCGAGCCGGTGGCGTCGATGTCGAGCAGGTCGAGCTCGGCCTGGCCGCCAAAATGACCGACGCTGGTCACCCGCACCATCGGCGCGAGCTCGGCCAGGTACACCGCGCCGAGCAGCGCCGAGTACGGGTGCCTGGTCTGCCACGCCAGCTTGCCGCGCTCGCGGGCGATGATGCGCTCGCGGGTCCGCGCGATGTCCCACGCGTGGGCGCGGTACACGACGTGGATCGGCGGCGCCTCGATCGAGGCGGCCGGCACGGCGGCCCCGGTCAGCAGATCGACCGTCACCGCCTGGTCGCCGCGCCGCCAGCGCACCGCGTGATCGCCGTCGAGCCAGACCTGCTGCACCCCGGGCTCGGCGGCGAACGCCTCGACCTTGCTGCCGTGGATCGCCGCGTAGCTCTCGTCGGCGCCGGTCCGGGTCACGACGCGCAGGCAACCGAGCAGGCGCTGCCCGTCGGGCAGCTCGGGCGGGGTCACGCAGTCGCCGATCAGGATCGCGCTGCCGGCCCGGGCGATCGGCGGGGCGACGTGGCTGCCGGCCGGCTTGGTCCACGCCAGCTCGCCGCGCCGCCAGTCGACCGCGACGAACCCGAACTGCGACGAGCTCACCACCGCGACGTCGCCGACGATCGCCGGTCCGCCGACGTCGAACCTCGGCACGTCGCCGCGCGCCGGCAGGCCGACCACCCGCACCGGATCGACGATCGGCAGCTCGGCGAGCTGCGGCCAGGTCTTCGTCCCCGCATCGGCCGCGGCCGCGTCGCGCGCGACCCCGGCGTCCGCGACCGGCGGGGTCAGCCGCGCCGGCATCGGATCATCGTGGGGCAGGTCGCGCTTCGACTTGCAGCCGAGCGCCGCGAGCAGGACCAGGCCGAGCAGCCGCACGCCGGGGACTACTCGCTCTTCTTGCGCATCGAGTTCTTCTCGCGGAACCGGTCGGCCCAGCCCTCGACGTTGACCTGCTTGACCCGGGTCAGCGCCAGCGCGCCGCGCGGCACGTCCTTGGTCACCGTCGTGCCCGAGCCGACGTAGGCGTCGCGGCCGACCGTCACCGGCGCGACCAGCTGGCTGTCCGAGCCGATGAACGCGCCGGCCTCGATCGTCGTTTGCTGCTTGCGGAAGCCGTCGTAGTTGCAGGTGATCGTGCCGGCGCCAATGTTGGCCTTGGCGCCGACCGACGCGTCGCCCAGGTACGCCAGGTGGTTGGCCTTGGCGCCCGCCATCAGGTGCGCCTTCTTGGTCTCGACGAAGTTGCCGAGGTGGGCGTCCTCGTCGATGCGCGACCCGGGCCGGCAGTGCGAGAACGGGCCGATCTGCGCGCGCGAGCCGATCTGGCTCTCGGTCAGGACCGAGTACGGCTTGATGTGGGCCTGCTCGGCGATCTGCACGTCGGTGATCACCGAGCCGTGGTCGATCCGCGCGCCGTCGCCGACCGTGGTCTTGCCGCGCAGCGCGACGTTGGCCGCGAGCCACACGTCGCGGCCGATCGGCCCGACGTCGGCGTCGATGTAGGTCGTCGCCGGGTCGACCATGGTCACGCCGTCGCGCATCCACGCCTCGTTGATCCGGCGGCGGGCCTGGACCTCGACGCCCGCGAGATCGACGCGATCGTTGATGCCGGCGACCTCGGCTAACGGCGTGTCGATCGAGGTCGCGCCACCGCGCGCGGCGGCATGGGCGACGAGGTCGGTCAGGTAGAGCTCGCCCTTGGCGTTGTCGGCGCGCAGCGTGGTCAGGTCGCGGCGCAGGTCGCCGAGCCGGATCGCGTAGAACCCGGCGTTGGTGTCGGCGATCTTGCGCTGGTCCTCGGTCGCGTCGACGTGCTCGACGATCTTCTCGAGCACGCCGGCCGCGCTGCGCACCAGCCGGCCGTACGGCATCGGCCGCGGCGGCACGGTCGACAGCAGCGCCATGCCGGCCGGCGAGGCCTCGGCGGCGGCGACCAGCTCGGCGATCCGCTCGCTGCCGAGCAGGGGCGCGTCGCCGCTGAGGATCACGACGATCCGATCGTCGGGCTCGCCGGCGACCGCGGGCAGGGCGCACTGGACGGCGTGGCCGGTGCCGCGCTGCTCGGCCTGGATCGCGACGTCGACCGCGCCGGCGCCGAAGCTGGCGTCGAGCGAGGCGCGGACCTCGTCGGACTTGTGGCCGAGGATCGCCACGACCCGGCCGGCGCCGGCGGCCTGCGCGGCCTTGACCACCCAGTGCAGCATCGGTCGGCCGGCGATGCGATGCAGGACCTTGGGCAGCTCGCTCTTCATCCGCGTTCCCAGCCCGGCCGCCATGATGAACACCAGAGGGGCTCTGCGATTCATGTCAACCGCCACGCTAGCATCCCTGTCGCGCGATCCCCGCGATCGCGTGGCGTCGATTTGATCGGGGCAGGTGTGTTACACCAGCACCTCGTCGCGTGGTCGAGACCTGGCAGACCGAGCAGCAGGATGACTCGGCGGTCGGCCACCAGCTGCTCGACCAGGAGATCGCGCACATCCGCGTGCTCACCGGCGAGTCGCCGAACGCGGTGTACGTCATCCCCGCCAAGGGGATGAGCATCGGCCGGATCGGCGGCGACTGCGACGTCATCCTCGACGACGCCCGGATGTCGCGCCGCCACGCGCGGATCGAGCGCACGTTCGGCGGCTGGCAGCTGCAGGACGTCGGCGCGCGCAACCGCGGGTTCGTCGACGGCCGGGGCTACGGCGCGGGTGAGCGCGTGCGCCTCACCGACGGCGCGGTCCTGCGGTTCGGCGATACGTTGATGATCTTCCGCGCCCAGCCGCCGGCCGGCGATGGCCGCGCCGAGTCGCCGGCGTTCCCGGGGATCTCGCCGGCCGCGGTCACCGTGCGCAAGCGGATCGACGCGCTCGCGCGCGGCACCGGCCACGTGCTGATCGTCGGCGAGACCGGCGCGGGCAAGGAGCGCATCGCGCAGGCGATCGGCGCGCAGCGGGCGCCGCACCCGTTCGTCACGCTCAACAGCGCGCAGCTCAGCCGCGAGCTCGCGCGCTCCGAGCTGTTCGGCTACGTGCGCGGCGCGTTCACCAGCGCGACCGCGAGCAAGCCCGGCCTGGTCGATGTCGCCGGCGACGGCGTGCTGTTCCTCGACGAGATCGGCGAGCTGTGGCTCGACGTCCAGGCCGAGCTGCTGCGGTTCCTCGAGGACGGCTCGTACCGGCCGCTCGGCGCGACCGAGCTGCGCCACAGCGGCGCGCGCGTGGTGTGCGCGACCCACGTCGATCTCGACCAGGCGGTCACCCACGGCAAGTTTCGCCGCGACCTGCTCGGCCGGCTGCGGGCGAGCAACACGCCGCTCGAGGTGCCGCCCCTGCGCCAGCGCCGCGAGGACATCGTCGGCTGGACCGAGCTGTTCTTTCGCGAGCGCGGCCTGATCCCGGCGGGCCCGCTGTGGTCGAGCGGCGCGCTCGAGTGCCTGCTGCTCTACCCGTGGCTGTCGAACCTGCGCGAGCTGCGCAGCTGCGTCGGCGAGGTCGTCGAGCAGGAGCCCTCGTTCCCGATCGCCGCCGAGCTGATGCCGGCCCGGCTCCGCGACTACCGCGGCACGCTGCGCTCGCCCGACACCGCCCCGGTGCCGCCGCTGGCCGCCCCGGCGCTCGCGCCGCAGGTCGCCGAGCCGGCCGCCCCGGTCCGCGAGCCGACCAAGGCCGAGATCGAGGACGCGTTGCGCCAGAGCCACGGCAACGTGCGGCGCACTGCCGTCCAGCTCCACCTCGATCGCCGCAAGCTCTACCGGCTGTGCGACAAGTACGGCATCGCGCGTAACGCGTTCCGCGATCCGGGCCAGCCCGACGACGATCCCGGCGAGGACTAGCCTCGCACCCGGACGCCGCGCGAGCGGGGGTGGCGAGAGAGCACGGGGTGCTAGTACGAGCGGCCCTGGCCACCGTCGACCGGGATGCACGCGCCGGAGATCCACGCCGCGCGCGGCGACGCGATGAACGCGACGGCGTCGGCGACCTCGCCGGGGGCGCCGAACCGGCCGAACGGCAGCTCGCGCGCGACGAAGTCGGCCATGCCCGCGGGGTCGGCCTTTTGCCGGCGATCCCAGCCGCCGCCGGGGAACAAGATCGAGCCCGGCGCGATCGAGTTGACGCGGATCGCGTGGCGGGCGTAGTCGCGGGCCAGCGCCTTGGCCAGCGCGATCACCCCGGCCTTGGCGACGTTGTAGCCCGGCGCGCCGCCGGCCTCGCGGCCCCAGATCGACGCGATCATCGTGATCGAGCCGCCGCCGCGCGCGATCAGGTGCGGCCGGGCGCGCTGGGCGATCCGCGCCGCGCTCCACAAATTCATGTCGAGCGAGCTCGCGAGGTCGGCGTCGTCCATCGCGTCGGCGTCGCGCGCGAACGACTTGCCAACATTGGTGATCACGACGTCGATCCCGCCGAGCTCGGCGACGCAGCCGTCGACCGCGCGATCGGCGCCCTCGGCGGTGCAGACGTCGGCGGTGATCGCCGCGTGGCCCTGGCCCGGCAGCTCGGCGAGCGCCGCGTCGAGCGCCTCGCGGCCGCGCGCGATCGCGCAGATCGTGCCGCCCTCGCGCGCCAGCGCGGCCGCGATCGCCTGACCGATGCCGCGGCTCGCGCCGCTGACCAGGCAGCGCTTGCCGCCGAGCCCCAGGTCCATCACGCGATCTCCCAGAGGTTGCCCCACAGCGCCTGGCCGCCGTCGATCCGCAGGGTCGCGCCGGTGATGAACTGCGCCGCCGGCGACGCGAGGAACACGATCGACGCCGCGACCTCCTCGACGGTGCCCGCGCGCTTGATCGGGGTCTGGGCGACGCCGCGCTCGAGCAGCTGCGGCGGATACTGGGTGGTGCCCGACGACAGGATGATGCCGGGCGCGACCGCGTTGACCAGGATGCCGTACTGCGCCCACTCGACGGCGAGCGACATCGTCAAGTTCTCGACGCCGGCGCGCGCGGCGCCGGTGTGGGCCATGCCGGGGAACCCGCGGTAGATGTTCGCGATCACGTTGATGATCCGGCCGCGCCGCGCCGGGATCATCGCCTGGTTGGCGACCTCGCGCGTGACGTGGAACGTGCCGACCAGGTTGTTCTTGATCACGGCGAGGAAGCCGTTGGGCGAGATGTGCTGCGCCGGCGACGGGAACTGGCCGCCGGCGTTGTTGACGACGATGTCGATCCGGCCGTGCTCGGCCATCACCGTCTTGACGAACACCTCGACCTGCGCGGGCTCGCGGATATCGCACGGCTGCGCGATCACGCTGCCTCCCGCGGTACGCAGCTCGGCGGCCGCGGCTTCGAGCTTGGCCGGGTTGCGTCCGCAGATCGCCAGCTTCGCGCCGAGCCGCGCCAGCTCGGTCGCGGTCGCGAGGCCGATGCCGCTGCCACCGCCGGTGATGATCGCGACCTGATCGCGCAGGATGCCGGGAGCGAACACGCGCTGGGAGTCGGCGGTCGGGGTGTCCATGGCCCGACCGGCGTAACATGGCGCCGCACGGCCGTGCGATCGCCCGGAACCACGTTTCTCGTACGGATAATCCAGCTTTCGGTGCGCTGACCGGCTCTGTCAGGCTCGGGTCACCCCTCCCCATGGTGGAGAGTCGCTCCCCCGATCATCAACCCAGGTAGGCACCCCCCGGCGGGCCGTCCCCGGCCGAAACCCGCGTCCCCGCGGCGATCTGGTGGCGGCGGGGTCCGGTCAGCCCGCGGTACACCCATTGCACATCTCACGGTCGTGCCCGCCCTCTCGCCCGCTGGACGTTCGCGCACCTCCTCTGAGGGCGGTTCGAAGCGCTCCGGGAGCCGCTACGTCCTGGGCGATCTGCTCGGGCGCGGCGGCATGGCCGAGGTGTTCGCCGGCTACTCGGTCGGCGACCACGGCTTCCAGAAGCCGGTCGCGATCAAGCGGCTGCTGCCCGAGCTGGCTCACGACGAGGTGTTCGTCGAGCGGCTGATCGAGGAAGCCAAGCTCTTGGTCGGCATGCAGCACGGCCAGATCGTGAGCGTGCTCGACCTCGCCCGCGAGGGCGACGACGTGTTCCTCGTCATGGAGTTCGTCGACGGCCCGAGCCTGCGCCAGCTGATCAAGGCGCGCGGCAAGCGCGGCGTGTCGCTCGGGATCTCGACGTACATCGTCCAGGCCGCCGCGGCGGGCCTCGAGTTCGCCCATGCCCGCCCGGGCGGCGCGATCATCCACGCCGACATCTCGCCGAGCAACCTGCTGCTGACGACCTCGGGCGAGGTCCGCGTCGCCGACTTCGGCATCGCGCGCCGCGAGGGCTACGGCCAGGGCGTCGTCGAGGGCAAGTGGGCGTACATGGCGCCCGAGCAGGCCCGCGGCGAGGCGCTGACCCCGAGCTCGGACGTGTTCGCGCTCGGCGTCGTGCTCTACGAGCTGCTCACCGGCGAGCACCCGTTCGGACGCGCGGTGTCGGCCGACCAGCGCGACGACCAGATGCGGGTCATCCCGCCGCACAAGGTCAAGCCGGGCCTGCCGGCCGGGCTCGACAAGATCTGCATGCGCGCGCTGGCCCACGAGCCGCGCGACCGCTACCCGCGGATGCAGACGCTGATCGACGCGCTGGTCGACGAGCGGTTCGCGCTCGGCTTCCGCGAGGGCGCGTCGGACCTGGCCCAGGCGATCCGCGAGGTCGCGCCGCGGCCCGACGGTGCCGCCCCGGCCGGCGCGCCGCGCACGATGCACACCGAGCGGCCGATCACGCTGATGACCCGGTCGCTGCTGCGCGACGCGACGCCGGTCGGTCGCAAGAAGCGGCCGTCGGCGCCGTCGGCGATGGCCACGGGCACGCCGGCGTACCCGATGGGGCCGCTCGATCCGCCGCCGCGCGACGCGTTCCCGATGCAGCCGACCGTCGGCGTGCAGGCGATGGAGGTGTCGTCGCGCCGGGCGTCGTCGCCGTCGATGCACTCGCACTCGCATTCGCACTCGCAGCCTTCGGAGCCGTACTCGCGGTCGTCGCAGGCGTCGATGTCCGAGCCGCGGTCGCGCCACAGCCGGCACGCGATCGGCTCGTCGCCGGCGATCGACGCGCGCGAGGTCGCGCCGGTCGCGCTGTTCCAGATGCCGGCGTCGCCGATGGGCACGCCGGTGCCCGGCCAGATGATGGGCCCGATCCCGGGCCAGCTGCAGAGCCAGCTGCAGGGCCTCATGCGCGGCGACGGCGCGCCGCTGCCGTCGTTCCGGGCGTCGGCCGCGGTCATGCGCGGCGCGAGCACCGACCTGGGCGACGAGCTCGCCAGCGTCGTCGGCGGTCACACCGTCGCGGGCTCGACCGGCTCGGCCGTCGCGGCGATCGAGAGCCACGGCAACCGCTGGACGCTCGGCATCCTCGCGCTGGCCGCGTTCGTCGGCGTGATCGCCGCGGTCGTCTATCAGCTGCGCTCGGATCGCCACGAGCACGACATCGCCACCCCCGCGCCGGTGGTGCAGGCCAAGGCCCCGGTCGCCGAGGCCGAGACCCCGGACCGGCCGGCCGCAGTGGCGCCGGCGCCGTCGCTGACGGAAGACCGCCAGGTCACGTTGCCCCCGGCCCAGCCGCCGGTCGAGCCGCCGCCGGTCGAGCAGGCCGCGCCCGCCCCGGCCCCGGCCCCGGCGCCGGCGCCCGTCGAGGCCGCCGCGAACACGCTCGTCGATCAGGCTCCGGCCCCGGCCCCCGCGCGGACCCCGGCCCCCGCGCCGACCCCCGCGCCCGTCGAGGCCGCCGCCGCTGTCCCG
>DASWOO010000978.1:0-3252 GCA_036404335.1 Kofleriaceae bacterium | reverse complement strand
GCGCCGCGCGCGATCGCGGTCTCGGTCCGCACCCGCTTGGCGACGCCGAACGCGCGCTCGAGGCAGCGGCCGAGCAGCGGGCCCGACGTCCCGGCCAGGCCGGCCACGCCGTAGGCCTCCTTGAGCTGGCCGAGGATCTGGGCCTCGCCCAGCACCAGCGAGTCGAGCGCGCTGGCGACCGAGAACACGTGGCGGATCGCCTCGGGGCCGCGCCGGTCGTACAGCACCTCGGCGACCTGGCCCTCGGCGAGGCCGCGGTTGGCGGCGAGGAAGCCGCGCACCGGGCCGGTGGCGTCGGCGCCGGGCCGCGACACGCCGTAGACCTCGACCCGGTTGCAGGTCGAGATCAGCAGGGCCTCGGCGACCGGCAGCTCGCGCTTGATCGCCTGCAGCGCGCCGGCCAGCTCCTCCTCGCGGAACGCCAGCTTCTCGCGCACCGCGACCGGGGCGGTGCGCCAGCTGATCCCCACCACGAACAGCTCGCTCATCCTAGCCTCCCGCCATCCGGCGCACGAGGTAGATCAGCAGCACCAGCAGCGCGGCGCCGAACCCGGCGAGGGTCAGCCGCGCCGCCTTGCGGCCGCGCCAGCCGTAGGCCTGGCGAATCACCAGCAGGCCGGCGAACACCATCCAGGTCACGACGGCGAGCGCGTACTCCGGGCGGTCGAGCGACGCGCCGAGCTTGGCCACCCACACCGCGCCGAGGATCAGCGCCAGCGTGAAGATCGGGAAGCCGATCCAGACCAGGCGGTGGCTGATCCGGTCGATCGACTCGAGCGGCGCGCCGCGATCCTTGAACGCCAGCGCGTCGAACTTCTTGCGGCGCAGCGCGCGATCCTCGATGAGGTAGATCATCGACAGCGCACTGGCCAGGGCGAACACCGCGACGCCGAGCGTGGCGAGCGAGATGTGGATCCGGCCGAGGTTCGACAGATCGTCGGGGGCGGTGCCGGCCGGCGTCAGCCGCGCCACCACCAGCAGCACGAGCGACACCGGCATCACCGCCGCGCCGCCCAGCGTCAGCCGGAACCGCATGCTGGCCAGCAGGTAGCCGCCGGTGATGATGAACGACAGCAGGCCGATCGCCTCGCGCACCGACTGCGCCGGGTGGACGTGCAGCGTGCCGCGCCAGCCGATATCGGTGCCGTGGGCCACGAACGCCACCACGACCAGCGCCAGGGCCGCGCGCCGCGCCTTGGCATGGCCACCCAGCACGAACAGCAGCGCCGCCGCGGCCGCGGTGTACGCGATCACCGCCACCCAGAACGCGGGCGATGGCGCGACCGATAGCAGACGCTCGGTCGCCGGGGTCACGGCGGCAGCGGCTCGCCGATGAAGCCCTCGATCACGTCGTACGCGGAGTCCTTGTAGATCACCGACTTCTCGAAGCAATCGGCGCCCATCTCGTCGAGGGCTTCCTTGGACTTGACCCGACCGACCAGGTCATGCGGATCTTCGTCGGTGCCGGCCGCCCGCACGAAGTGGACCGCGGGCTTCATCGCGAACGATCGATTGAGCTCGGTCAACGTCATGCGATCCCCTTCGAGCGAGGCGCGGCCTTCTACCGACCAGGTGTCGAGACGTTCGACCGAGATGAAGAGGCGAGACATTTCCGGGAAGCGATTGTACCGGCGTCACTCCGTGGCGGCTAGCACCTAGACCACCCGGCCAGGTTGCCTAGTCCCCCTGGGGGGGTTACATAACTGGATGATCGGAGGTTTCTCATGGCTAGCGCGCATCTGAAGGAGATCACGGACAGTAACTTCGAGGCCGAAGTCCTCAAGTCGGACGTCCCGATCCTTATCGATTTCTGGGCCGTCTGGTGCGGCCCCTGCAAGCAGATCGCCCCGGTGGTCGATGCGCTGGCGAACGATTACGCCGGCAAGCTCAAGGTCGGCAAGGTCGACGTCGACCACAACCAGATCGTCGCTCAGCAGTACGGGGTGAAGTCGATCCCGACCCTCTTGCTGTTCAAGGGTGGCAAGGTCGTCAGCCAGCTGGTCGGCGCGGCGCCGCGCAGCAAGATCGAGACCGAGCTCAAGAAGCACCTCGAAGGCTAACGATCCGGGATCGGATCCCGTCAGTAGCCGTGCTTGCGCAGCGACACGTTGGCCACGAGGCCCATCGATAGAAAGAACGTGCCGAGCGAGCTGCCGCCGTACGAGATGAACGGCAGGGTCACGCCGACGACCGGCGCGATCCCGAGCACCATCGCGACGTTGACGACGACGTGCCAGAACGTCATCGCGGCGACGCCGGCGCAGATCACCGAGCCGACCCGGTCCCGGGCCGACAGCGCGACGTTCAGGATCCACACGAGCAGGAACCCGAAGATCGCGAGCATGACGACCGAGCCGATGAACCCCCACTCCTCGGCCCACACCGAGAACGGGAAGTCGGTCCAGTGCTCGGGTACGAAGTTGAACTGGTTCTGCGTGCCCTCGAGGAAGCCCTTGCCCCACAGCTTGCCCGAGCCGACCGCGTAGATCGACTGCTGGGTGTGCCAGCACTCCTTGGTCGGCGCGATCCCGCAGTCGATGAAGCCGAGGATCCGCTTCTGCTGGTAGTCGTGCATCGTCTCCCACAGGACCGGGATGCCGAGCAGGCCAGCGATCGTCAGGTACACCATCGGCCAGACCGACGGCATCGCCAGAAAGCCGACGGACAGCACCATCAAGCTGAGCAGGATCGCGGTGCCGAGGTCGGGCTGGATCGCGATCAGCACGATCGGCACGCCGAGCACCGCGAGCCGGCTGAGCAGGAGCTTGGGCGTGTAGCTCGACGGCTCGGTGTCCTGGAAGATCCGCGCGAGCACGAGGATCACCATCAGCTTGGCCAGCTCCGACGGCTGGATGCCCATGCCGCCGATGTTGAGCCAGCGATACGTGATGCCGTGGTTGGTGTCGCCGACCGACGGCCGGCCGAGCACGCGCGCGATCAGCAGCAGGAAGATCGCGACGCCGAGCCCGGGCCACGCCACGCGCAGCATCGCGCGGTAGTCGATGATGGTCGCGATCGCGAAGCCGATCGCGCCGAGGATCATCCACTGGACCTGGGTGTCGAACTTGGCGTGGTGGCGGACGCCGCGGGTCGCCGAGTACAGGTTGAGCAGGCCCAGCGTGCACAGCGCCAGGATCACGACGATCAGCGGCCAGTCGACCGCGGCGCGGAACCGCCGCCACCGGCTGACCCCGATCGTGGCGCGCGGGAGCAGGAGCCCGGTGTCTCTCATGGCCTGTCCTTTCCGGCGGG
>DASWOO010000977.1:0-8619 GCA_036404335.1 Kofleriaceae bacterium | reverse complement strand
TGGGTCGCGCGCGCGCCCATCGGGTGCATGATCCCGAAGTCCATCAGCTTGAGCTCGCCGGCCTGGGTGATCCGGATGTTCTCGGCCTTGATGTCGCAGTGCACGAACAGCCGCGAGTGGACGAAGCCCAGGATCTGCGCGAGCCGGCCGAGCAGGTGGCGCACCTCGTCGCTGGTGAAGTGCCGGCGCTTGGCGAGCTCGCCGAGATCCTCGCCGTCCACCACCTCCATCGTGATGTAGCGGTGGCCGGTCTCCATCAGCCCGCAGTCGTAGACCTTGACCGTCCCGGGGTGCTGCAGCTTCTTCATCGCGAAGTACTCGCGGCGGAACAGGAGCGTGCTCTCCTCGAGCTCGGTCGGCGAGCCCTGCGTCGGCACGCTCATCTCCTTGAACGCCACGGTGATCTTGCGCTCGAGATCCTCGGCGAGCCAGACCCGCGCCATCCCGCCGGTGCCGAGCAGGCGCTCGATGCGATAGCGGCCGCCGACCTCGGCGCCGGGCTCGAGCGCCGAGCCCGGCCGGGCCCGGCGCGGCGATGCGTCGGACCGGCCCTTGCCGCGGATCACGACCGTCTGAATGCTGTCATCGTTCCCGGACGAATCCACGGCCTCGGCTCTCCGCAAGCCAGCTTATCAGCTTCACCCGGCGTGTTGTTTTGAACCTGCGTGTAGCAAAGTTGCCCACGTGGGACGACCGCGGCAGGCTGTGCGCCATGCGCGCAGGCTGGCTTGTCCTCGTGATCGCGGCGTGCAGCCCCAAGGGACCGAGCGGGCCGATGCTGCGGGAAGATGATCCGGAGCTGCGCGGCGCCCGGCCGGCGAACGACCCGGCGCCGGCGCCCGACGAGCACCGGACCGAGGCGCCGCCGGGCAAGGGCCTGCGGACCGGGACGATCGCGCGGGCCCGGCTGGTCGCGGTGCTCGACGCCGGGCTGCCGGTGTTCCTGCAGCAGGTCGAGGTCGACGCGCGGACCCAGGGCAACAAGTTCGTCGGCTGGCAGCTGGTCCAACTGCTCGACAAGACCGGGCCGCTGCACGATCTCGATCTCGTGCCCGGCGACGTGCTGCTGGCGATCAACGGTCAGGCGATCTCGCGGCCGGAGCAGGCGCAGCAGGTCTGGGACGGGCTGCGCACCGCGAACCAGGTGACCGCGCAGCTGTGGCGCGGCACGCAGCAGCTGGAGCTGCGGTTCACGATCGATCCGCCGGTCCAGATCACGAAGTAGGCTGCAGCGCGAACCGCGCCGCGGCGGCGTAGCCCGCGCTGGCCTCGGCCGGCAGGCCGATCGCGCCGTACGCGTCGGCGGCGGCGAGCTGGGTCTCGGCGCCGTGCGGGTCGAGCGCGATCGCGGCGGCGGCGTGCTCGGCGAGCTCGCCGATCCGCTGGGCCAGCGCCGCGCGGTGCAGCCGCAGCGCGGTCTCGCGCAGCAGGAAGTCGAGCCACGGGTCGGCGCCGCGGCGCGCCTCGCGGATCGCGGCGACCAGCTCGTCGACCACGCGGGCGTGGACCTCGCGCAGCGCCAGCTCGCGCACCAGGACCCGGCCGATCGCCAGGCGCGCCAGCCGGCGGTCGCCGAGCTGACCGGCGATCGCGCGCGCCTCGTCGAGCCCGCCCGGCCCGGCCACGCCGCGGTCGAGCGCGTCGAGCACCGCGGCCAGCCGCACCGCCGGCGACGCGCCCTCGCCGACCACGACCCGGCCGACGCCGTCGAGCTCGGCCCGCCACACCGCGCGCCAGCCGCGATCGTCGACCGTGCCGCCCTCGACCCGCGACAGCTGGGCCCGCGCCTTGTCGAGCCGGCCGAGCTGCAGCCACAGCCGCGCCGCCCACAGCCGCTCGCCCGGCGTCGCCGCCGCCGCGATCCGCGCCAAGATCGGCTCGGGCAGCGCCGCCCGCGGTAGCCGCGCGACCAGCATCGCGCGCGGCCGCTGGTCCGGCGCCCACGCCGGGCGCGCCGGCTGGATCGCCCACAGCCGCGCCGCCTCGGCGAGCACGCTCGGCGCGAGCCCCGGCTCGGCCTCGAGATCGATCAGCGGGCGGTGGACCAGCGCGGCGAGCTCCATCACGATCGCCAATACACCATCACCGCGGCGCGGCGACCATCGCAATCGTGATCACGCGTGCGCAGATACACAATCACAACACTCCATATATTCGACCCGAATACATGGCAACCCGAAAGCGCTAGATCGCGGAGAGCACCGAGATCGCGCGCGCCGGATCGTTGGTGAACACGCCATCGACGCCGAGCCGCGCCAGCCGGGTCAGCTCGGCCGGATCGTCGACGGTCCACGTGTTGATCGGCAGCCCTGCGGTGTGCCACGCCTTGACCCGCTCCGCCGTGCATAGCGTGTGCTGCGGGTGGAGCAGGCTCGCGCCCATCAGCTGGCCGAGCCAGCCGCGCCGCACCGTCAGCGCCTGCTGCTCGTGGAACAGATAGGCGATCGCGACGTCGGGCAGGCGCTGGTGGCACTGGACCAGCGCCACCGGATCGAACGATGACACCAGGATCTGTTCGGCGCGGCCCGAAGCCTTGATCACCTGGGCGGTCGCCGCGACCAGCGCGCCCATCCGCCCCGGCTTGACCGCCTTGATCTCGACGTTGATCTCGCGGTCGAACGCCGCGAGCACCTCGGCGAGCAGCGGCACCGGCTCGCCGCCGACCCGCAGCTGGCCGCGCGCCGCCGCCGACAGCTGCTCGATCCGGCCGGCGGCGCCGCACAGCCGCTGCAGGTCATCGTCGTGGAACACGACGACGTTGCCGTCGCCGTCGAACCGGACGTCGAGCTCGATGCCATCGGCGCCGGCCGCCCGCGCCTGCTCGAACGCGCGCATCGTGTTCTCCGGCGCGTGGGCCGAGTCACCGCGGTGCGCCCACACGCGAGGCCGGCCGCGGGTCCGCCGCCACCGGGTCGCGCGGCCGAGCCGGCCCAGGTGCGGCAGCCGCCGGGCGAAGCCTGAGATCGGGATCGGCATCGGCTACTCGATGAACGTCTTGTGCATGGCGCGCACGAGGTTGTCGACGTGCGGCCGGTCGCACCACAGCGTGATCCGCAGCGGCGACACGCTGACCGCGTTGAGCGGCACGCCGGCGCCGAACGCGCTGGCCCGGGCCTTGTTGATGATGCCCGGGTTGCCGCCGATGCCGTGGCCGACGATCGTCACCGCGCCCTCCTCGCCGAGCTCGAGCGCTTCGCCGAGCACGTTGTCGAGGCGCTTCCTGACCTCGCCCCAGTCGGGGACGTCGGCGATCGTGAACCAGGCGCGGAGCTCCTCGCCTTCGAGATCGAGGTGGGTCAGCGGGATCGACGCGGCCTCGAGGATCTGCAGGCAGTGCTCGACGCCGGCGCCGCCGGAGATCCGCAGCCGGATCAGCTGGTTCTGGCCGGTGACGGCCGCGACCTGGCGCTCGCGCTCGGGCGCGAAGTCGATCCGCGTGCCGCCGCCGTCCTTGTTGGTCGCGCGCGCATACAGCGCGATGCCGCTGCGCCGCGCGAAGTCGACCGACGCGTCGTGCAGCACCTTGGCGCCCTGCGCGGCGAGCTCGAGCATCTCGTCGTGGCTGATCGCCTCGAGCAGCTGGGCGGCGTCGACCACGCGCGGGTCGGCGGTGTACACGCCGTCGACGTCGGAGCAGATCTCGCAGTAGTCGGCGCGCAGCGCGCCGGCGAGCGCGACCGCCGTGGTATCCGAGCCGCCGCGGCCCAGCGTGGTGATCTCGCGCTTGTACGACACGCCCTGGAAGCCGGCGACGATCACGACCTTGCCGCGGTCGAGCTCGTCCTCGATCCGGAACGGCCGGACCTCGACGATGCGCGCGCCGGAGTGGCGGTCGTTGGTCAGGATGCCCGCCTGCGAGCCGGTGAACGAGATCGCCTCGAGGCCCTGCTCGGAGCACGCCATCGACAGCAGCGCCATCGCCTCGCGCTCACCGCAGGTCAGCAGCATGTCGAGCTCGCGCCGCGACGGCGACGGGCTGATCGACTTGGCCTTGTCGATCAGCTGGTTGGTCGTCTTGCCCATCGCGGACACGACGACCACCACCTTCTTGCCGGCCTCCCGGGTGCGCGCGATGCGCTGGGCGACGAGCTTGATCTTGTCGGCATCGGCGACCGACGAGCCGCCGTACTTCTGAACCACGATACCAGTCGGAGTCACGGCGGCAACCATACAACAAAGTGGGTTCGGGCGATGGCGATGCTAGCCTGACCTCATGGCCCGCCTCGCCCTGCTCACGCTGATCTCCGGCGCCGTCCTGTCCGGATGTGCGACGCAGCCGAGCTTCCACGCCGCGTGGCCGGACGTGACGCTCGAGCTGCGCGACGAAGGCGATCGCGAGCAGGCGATCGACCAGCTGTGGGTGATGGCGGACGGCCCCGCCCGCGACCAGGCGCGCGGCCGGATCGCCGACGCGATCGCCCGGCGGATCACCGACGCGATCGACGACGACCAGCCGCTCGTCGCCGCCGCGCTGCTCGATCAGCTGACCTCGCTGTGGCAGCGCGATCCGGCGGCGGTCGGCCGGGGCCTGGGCCGCTACACCAGGCTCTTGCGCGGGCTGCAGGCGGTGTTCAGCAAGTCGGGGTCGCTCGAGCCGGCGGTGCAGCTCGCGGTGGTCCTGGCCGAGGCCGAGCCGGTCCGGCGCGCCGAGCACGTGGCCGAGCTCGACGAGATGCTGGGCTTCGCCGACGACCTGGCGGTGGCCGAGAACGGCGCGGACGCGACCCGGGCGCAGCCGCTGGCGCTGCTCCAGCCGACCGTCGTCGCGCTGCCGCTGCCGTGGCTGGTCGATCGCTACGTCGCGCTCGCGGCCGCGCGCCAGGTCGCGGTCGGCGGGCTGCTCGAGCAGCAGGGCGCGTCGATGAAGCTGGTGCGCGCGCACCGCGACCTGCTCGCGACCAGCCGGCGGATCGCCGGGGCGCTGGCCCGCAGCAACCGCCCCGGCGAGATCCATCGCTGGCTGGCGCGCTTGGTCGGCAGCTACGGCACCGATCGCGAGCTGACCGCGCGCGCGGAGATCGTCGCGACCCACCCCACCGCCGACGCGTACGTCCAGCTGGCGAGCGCGCTCGCCATCGACGACGCGACCCCTGACCCCGGCGCCGCGCTCGCGGTGTGCGCGGTCGGCCTGGCGAGGTTTCCCGGCGACCTCGCGCTGCTGGTCGCCGCCGGCGGCCACGCGCGGACCCAGGATCAGATCGACCTGGCGATCGCGTACTACGAGCGCGCGCTGCACGCGTCGGGCGAGGTCGACGCCGCGGTCGCGCTGCGGCTCGGCAAGCTGTACGCCGACCGGATCCAGCGGCTCGCGGCGGGCGGCCGGCCGGCGGCGGCGCACGCGGCGTGGCGGCGAGCCCTGGCGTTTACCGACGACGCCGCGCGCCGCCACCCCGACGCGGTGTGGCAGCAGGCGACCGCGCTCGCCGAGTCGGCGCTCGGCCGCGGCCTGGCGAGCCAGGGCCTGATCGAGGATGCCAAGCACACCCTGGCGGCATCGATCGATCGCGCGCCGTCGATCGACGCGTACGAGACCCTGGCGACGATCGACATGCAGACCGACCAGTACGCCGACGCCCAGAAGTGGGCGAACGAGGGCATCGCGCTGCTCGGCGAGGACACCACCGGCGATCGCTATCGCCGGGCCAAGCTCGAGCGGATCGCCGCCGATGGCCTGCGCCGGTCCGGGCGCGACCGGCCGGCGGCCGAGCACTACCTGGCGTCGCTCAAGACCTGGAGCCAGCTCGGCGACAACAAGGATCTGCCGCGCGCGGTGATCGCCGAGCGCGAGCTCGACATGGGCCGGACGATGTGGGGCCTGGGCGATTCCGGCAAGGCGGTCGAGCTGGCGATGCGCGCGCTCGACCACGATCCCGACTCGGAGGATCTGGCGACCAACGCGGTCGCGTTCCTGATCGAGGCGGGGCGCTACCGCGACGCGCTCGACGCGTATCACCACAGCCTCGGCGAGGTGTCGATCAGCGAGTACCACAAGGTCTACATGAGCCTGTGGGTGGTCGGCGCGGCGCGCGCGGCAAGCGAGCCGGCGGACCGGCAGGCCGCCGAGTACCTGGCGAACCGGCGCGGTGACGTGTGGTACGAGCGGCTGGCGCAGCTGGCGGCCGGCAAGGCGAGCTACGCCGAGCTGCAGCGCGCGGCGACGACCGGGCCGCGGCGCGCCGAGCTGGCGTTCTACGGTGCGACGCTGGGGCTCGATCCGGCGGCGACCACGCCGGCGGAGCGGCTGCAGCTGCTGCGGTCGGTGGTCTCGGCGCGGATGGTGCTCGACGCCGAGTACGACCTGGCGCGGGTCTACCTGCGCCAGGTGCGGCCGCCGACCGAGGTGCCGGCCAAGCGCGGGCCGGTGCCGGTCGCGCCGTGATCGGGCTGGCGGAGGTCGGCGCCGGGCTGCGCCAGGCGGGTTTGACCGCGCGCGGGCTGGCGGCGTGGGCGGGGACGGCGCGGCTCGCGGCGCTGCCGGCGCGGCTCGACGCCCTGCTCTCGCGGCCGATCACGCCGGCGGGCGCGGCGCTGGCGTGGCTGGTCGGCGGCGCCGAGCTGGCGCGCGGCCAGCTGCGGCTGGCCGAGGACGTGATCGACGGGCTGATCGCCGAAGGCCTGGCGGCGCGCGCCGGCGATCGGCTGCGCGCGCGGGTGGCGATCGTGCCGCTCGGGCCGTCGCTGCTGGTGTGCGATCGGCTCGACGCGCCGGTCGAGCGCGACGCGGTGTGCTGGCCGGATGACTCGAGCCATCACCTGGCCACGGCGATCCCGCCGGGGCGGCGCGCGCGCTGGCTCGACCTCGGCTGCGGCTCGGCGTTCGCGGCCCTGGCCCGGCCGGCGCTGGCGGCGGCGATCACCGGCGTCGAGCTCAACCCGCGCGCGGCGCGCTACGCGGCGATCGGCGCCGGGCTGTCGGGCGTGGCGCTGCAGGTCGCCGAGGGCGATCTCGCCGTGTCCGCTGGGTCCGCGGAGCTGGTGACCTGTAACCCGCCGATCCCCGAGCCGGTCAGCGAGCCGGCCTGGGCCGGCCACCTGGCGGCCGAACTGTGGCGCCGCGCCGACCCGGGGCTGTTCGACCGGCTGTGGCCGGCGCTGCGCCGCGCGGTCGCGCCCGGCGGCGAGGTCGTGGTGCACGCCGCGAGCGACGCGCTCGAGCCGGCGCTGGCCGCGGCCGACGGCGAGCGGGTGATCGTCCGCTACACGCCCGACGGCGTGCGCGGGTTCGCCGTCGCGTGGTGGCGGCCCGACGCCGCGCCGCGCCTGGTCGTGAGCCAGCGCGCGCTGACCGCCGACCGGCCGCACCTCGAGCCGGCCGACCGCGACGCGGCGCTGCTCGGCGCCTGACTTGCCGCGGGTTTCGCTGTAGCGTGGGGCCGGCGGGGCATGACACGGCGCTTGCTGATCCTCCTGGTGGCCGTGGTGGCCGCCTGCGCGCCGCCGCGCACGCTCGACGCGCCGCAGCCGCCGGCCGACCCGACGCGGCTATCGCACGCGCGCCACGCGCAGATCGCGTGTGCCGACTGCCACCGCGGCGCCGCCCGGCCCGGCGCCGATGACCACGCGCCGTGCGACGACGGCAAGTGCCACCGCACGGACTTCACCGGCGCGCCGACCCCGCTGTGCCAGGTCTGCCACACGCAGATCACCGCCGGTCCCCTGGTCGCGCCGCTGCGCAGGTATCCGGTCGACGATCCGTGGCAGGCCGAGCCGCCGCGGTTCTCGCACCAGCGCCACCTCGACGGCAAGGCGATGGAGCGCCGGGTCGGGTTCCATGTCACGTGCACCGACTGCCACACCCGCGGCGACGCCGCCCTCGCCCGCCCCGATCACGCCGCGTGCACCCGCTGCCACGCCGGCGAGGTCGGGCTGGCCAACGCGCCGAAGATGACCGACTGCACCGCGTGCCACACGCCGGGCGCGCAGCTCCGCGTCCGCCGCCGGCTGATCCACGACGACCTCAAGTTCGACCACGTCCAGCACCGCACCGACCGCCGCGGCCAGGTGATCCGCTGCGAGGAGTGCCACGCCCAGACCCAGCGCGCGACCGGCGCGAGCGACCACGCGCCGCCGCGGGTCGAGAATTGCGTGACCTGCCACGACGACTCGGCGCGCACCCCGGTCACGCTGCGGATGCGGATCTGCGAGACCTGCCACACCCGGGTCACCGAGAACCTGGCGTCGATCGCGCCGCGCAGCCACCTGCCGCTGACCGAGCGGCCGCTCGACCACACCCTGGCGTTCCGCCGCGACCACGGCGAGGCGGCGGAGCGCGACGCCACGCGCTGCGCGACCTGCCACACCCAGATGTCGGGCAACCCGCACCAGGCGTGCGACGAGTGCCACCAGTCGATGCTGCCCGCCGATCACCGGATCACGTGGCGCGAGCTCGACCACGGCACCGAGGCCGTCGCCGACCGCGAGCGCTGCGCGCGCTGCCACGTCGTCGAGTTCTGCACGGCGTGCCACCGCCAGCGGCCACGGTCGCACGGCTTCGCCGGCACGTTCTACGCCGACCACGGCCGGTCGGCGCGGATCGATCCGCGGTCGTGCATGACGTGCCACGGCGAGAGCTTCTGCGCGCCATGCCACGCGACCAGCGCGCCGAGGCGGCGATGAACC
>DASWOO010000976.1:0-7317 GCA_036404335.1 Kofleriaceae bacterium | reverse complement strand
GCACCCGACGTTCGCCGAGGCGGTCCGCATCGCCACCGAGGACGCGCTCGGCCACGCCGTCGACCTGTAGCCCGGACCGGGATTTCGCGGTATCCACAGCGGGATGTCGGAGACCGAGACCCGCGTGCACCTGCCGGTCCTGGGCCAAGCGGCGCCGGCGCCGGCTGCGGCGATCGAGCCAGCCGCGCCGCCGCGCCGTCGCCACCCGGAGTGGATCCGGGCGACGCTGCCGAGCAAGCCGGCGTTCTTCGAGCTGCGCAACATGGTCAAGGAGCTGCAGCTGCACACGGTGTGCGAGAGCGCCAGCTGCCCCAACATCGGCGAGTGCTGGACCCGGCGCGCGCTGACGATCATGATCCTCGGCGACATTTGCACCCGGTCGTGCCGGTTCTGCGATGTCACCACCGGCCGGCCGCTGCCGGCCGACCCCGACGAGCCGCGCCGCGTCGCCGAGATGCTCGGCCAGCTGGCGCTCGAGCATACGGTGATCACCTGCGTCGACCGCGATGACCTGGCCGACTTCGGCGCGGCGCACTGGGCCGAGACGATCCGGCGGGTCAAGGCGGCGTGCCCGGGCATGACGCTCGAGATCCTCGCCGGCGACTTCAAGGGCAAGACCGAGCTGGTCGACATCGTGCTCGACGCCGACCCCGACGTGTTCGCCCACAACCTCGAGACCGTGCCGCGGCTGTCGCGTGCGGTCCGCGTCCAGGCGAGCTACCCGCGCAGCTACAAGATCCTCGAGCACGCCCGCAAGCGCGACGCGGTCACCAAGACCGGGCTGATGCTCGGGCTCGGCGAGACCCGCGCGGAGGTCGAGGAGGTGCTGCGCGAGCTCGCCGGCCTGGGCGTCGACATCGTGACCCTCGGCCAGTACCTGGCGCCGAGCAAGCAGCACCTGGCGATCGAGCGCTACGTCCACCCCAGCGAGTTCGCCGAGCTCGAGCAGTTTGCCCTCGCCGCCGGCATCACCCACGTGGTCGCCGGCCCGCTCGTCCGCTCGAGCTACCACGCCGACGGCCAGGCCAAGCTGGTCCGCGATCTGCGGGCGGCCAAGGGCCTCGCGCCCATCGCCGGCAGCTGAGCCGTGCAGGTCACGGTGGTCGGGGCCGGCGTCACCGGCCTGGTGACGGCCCTGACCCTCGAGGAGGCCGGCCACGACGTCCAGGTCGTCGCCGCCGCGACCGGCGAGGCGATCACGTCGTCGGTCGCCGATCCAACAACTACGGCCACGGCGGCGCCGGCTACACCCTGTGCCGCGGCTGCGCCGAGGCCGTCGTCGCCCTGCTCTAGCTACAGCTTGAGGTAGCCGCGCAGGTACGCGAACGCGGCGCCGGCGAGCAGCAGCGCGATCACGACCAGCGCCAGCACCAGCGGCAGCCGCGAGCGCTTGACGTCGGCGATCGTCCGGCCGGTCGTCGCGGTCGAGATCTTCGACTCTCGCTCGGCCGGCGCGCCGGCGGGCTGGACCCGCTGCTTGCCGCTCGCGCGCTCGACCTGGCCGTCGGGCGGGTCGAGCGCCCGGGCCTTCTGGCTGGGCCGGTCGCGCTCGGCGGCGACCGCGCGGTCCGCGGCGTCCTGGCTGCGCATGTCCTCGACGCGGACCTGCAGCATCGTCGGATCGTCGTCGGTGACCCGCGACTTGTTGCTCTCGATCGTCAGCGGCTTGTCGAAGTCGTCGTCGATCGCGCGGTGCTCGCCCGAGTCGGCCAGCGCGTGCAGCGCGACCGGCGCCATCGACGCGATCGGCCGGGCGCCGCGCACCTCGTGCATCCGCGGCCCGACCTTGTCGTGCGCCGTCTCGTCCATCGCCAGCACCGCCGGGTGGACCAGGCCCTGGGTCAGGCAGCGGTCCCACGCCTCGCGCAGCGCCTGCTCGGCCTCGGACGCGTCCTTGAACCGCGCGCGATCCGACGACTGCAGCGCGGTCATCGTGACGCTCGCCAGCGGCTCGGGAATCGAGCCGTCGTGGCGCGACGGCGACAGCGCGTTGCCCTGCACGACGTAGCTGTTGGTCGTCTTGGTGTCGGGGCCCTCGTACGGGATCCGCCCCGACAGGAGCTCGTAGAACACCGCGCCCCAGGCGAACACGTCGGCCTGCGGGGTGTAGCGGCCCTCGCGGATCGCCTCGGGCGGCGAGTAGCCCGGCGTGCCCATGAAGATGCCGACCTGGGTCAGGTCCGAGTCGGGCATCCGCGCGATGCCGAAGTCGGCCAGCTTCCAGCGGTTGTCGCCGGCGTGCAGCACGTTGGCCGGCTTGACGTCGCGGTGGACGATCCGCTGGCGGTGGGCGAACGACAGCGCCGACGCCAGGTCGAGCGCGATCGACACCGCGCGCTGCAGCGGGAACCGCACGCGGTCGAGCCGGTCGGCGAGCGACTCGCCCGGCAGGTACTCGAGCACCATGAACGGCGCGCCCGACTCTTCGTCGACGCCGACGTCGAAGATCGTGACGATCGCCGGGTGCTGCATCTTGGCCGCGGCCTTGGCCTCGCGCTGGAAGCGCTCGAGGAACGCCGAGCGCACCCGGCGGCCCTGGCCCTGCGGCGACATGATCGTCTTGACCGCGACGACGCGATCGAGCAGCGGATCGCGCGCCTTGTAGACCACGCCCATCGCGCCCTTGCCGATGGTCTTGATGACCTCGTACCGGCCGATGTGCTGCCGGCCCTCTTCGCCGGTGAATTGCAGGCCCGGCGGGGCTTCACCGCGCAATCGCGTGGCAGTTCGCGGACGCGCCTCTTCAGCCATCGGGGCGGAAAAAGCCTAACACGCCCGGGCCCTAGCGCGCGGCGCGCGCGACGCCAGAAACCTTGGTCCCGGGCGCCACGGAGGCGGTCACGAACGAGTTTCCGCCGATCACCGCGCCCTGACCGATCACGGTCTGGCCACCCAGGATCGTCGCGTTCGCGTAGATCACGACGTCGTCTTCCAGCGTGGGATGCCGGCGAAGTCCAGGGGTTGGACGATTTTCGCCCTGCGGGACGCTCAGCGCGCCGAGGGTCACGCCCTGGTAGATCCGCACCCGGCTGCCGATCAGCGTGGTCTCGCCGATCACCACGCCGGTGCCGTGATCGATGAAGAAGGCTTCGCCGATGTCCGCGCCCGGGTGAATATCGATTCCGGTCTGGCGGTGGGCGATCTCGGTCATCATCCGGGGGATCACCACTGCACCTTCGCGCAGGAGGACGTTGGCCATCCGGTAGACCGTGATCGCGTACACGCCGGGATAGCAGAACAGGATCTCGTCGACGCCGCTCGCCGCCGGATCGCTGAGGAACGCGACGTGGAGATCGAGCGTGATCTGGCGGCGCAGCTCGGGCAGCCGGCCGAGGAACCGGTCGGTGATCTGGTCCGCCTTGCCCGCGCACTCGACGCACTCGAGGTCCGCGCGGCCGAGCGCCAGCTGCCGCTTGTGGTGCGCCGCGCGATAGACCTGGCGGTGCAGCGCGAGCCGCAGCTCGATGACCCGCGCGCGGATGATGTCGCGCAGCGCCGTCGGCGAGCCGCGATCGAGGTCCGGCCCGGCGTAGCCCGGGAACAGCAGCGCGCGGCACTGGTCGATGATCGACTCGACCTGGTGCTCGCTCGGCAGCTCGTAGCTGCCGATGTGCTGCATCTCCCGGGCATCGGGGTCGAGGTAGGACTCCAGCAGCTGATCGGCCACCAGATCGACAGGCGACCGCGGCTCGCCCGCGAGCGAGAGAGGCCGGCGTGCGAAGCTCATGATCCGACGCTTAGCATGAACGCGGCACGGGCGCCGGTGCGTCGTTGATCTTGGCGATCACATCATCGAGCCGCTGCTCGGGGATGGTGACGCGCGTGGGCATCCCGCCGCCGATCGCGAACAGCTGCACGAAGTCCCAGCCCGAGTCGAACGCCGCGGCGATCGTCAGCATGCCCGAGTCGCGGACGATCGACACCGGCGCCCGCGCCTGGCCGGCGAGCAGCAGGTCGGTCTTGTCGAACTGGCCGGCGGCGCCGGCGGTGTCGACGACGGCGACCCGGCCGCGGATCGTGAACCGGCCGGCGAGCTCGCGGGTCCGGCCGTCGCGGCGGTCGAACTCGGCCGCGGCCTCGGCGATCAGATCATCGTGGACGCCGCGCTGCATGCCGCCGACCAGGAACTGGACGACGCCGCGCTTGAGCTGGTCGTCGCGGAACTTGGCGCGCAGCGCGCGGTCGATCCGGGCCGCAACCGGGCCCGGCGTGCCGACCCGGGTGTCGACGGCGCGGGCGTCGTCGTCGGCGCCCTTGTACGGCTCGACGCCGCCGAGGATCCACTTGGCGGCGGCGTACAGCCCGTCGAGGTCGACGTGGGTGCAAACGCAATCGATCGGCCCGGTCTGGCGGACCAGCTCGGGCGTGACCATCTCGGGGCACGCGCCGTGCTCGGCCTTGGTCGACAGCACGAACCGCGGATCGCCGGCGAACGCGGCGTGCTTCTCGTGATCGTGGTGATCGACCCACGCGGCGAGCCGGGGGCCCAGCGCGTCGAGGAACGGCTTGGTGATCAGGTCGAACGACACCGTGGTGCCGATCGTGGCCGCGAACGCGACGTCGAGCACGACGACCCGGCCATGCAGCTTCTCGGCGCGCGGCAGCACGCGCGGCGACGTGAAATACAGCTGCGGAAGCCCCACGTGGTCAGCCTAGCACGCGGAGCTAGTCGTCCGCCGGGTCGGGAGGTTCCGGAGGCGCGGCCTGCGCGGGGCCGGTGGGCTCGGCGCCGTTGCGCAGGCAGTGCATCGTGACCGACCAGCCGTCGTGCAGGTAGACCTGGCGGACCGTGCCGCGGTCGCCGCACTGGGCCTGACCTGGCACGAGCAGGCACAAGGTGCGCTCGCCGCCGTCGGCGACCAGGCCGCTGCGCCGGCCGGACGGCACCTGGCCGAGCTGGGTGCCGTCGACCCAGACCTCGACCGGATCGGGGCAGCGCGAGTTGTCGACGTAGAACGTCGCGCGCGCCCGCGGCCGCGGCGGCTGGGTCGGCGGCTGCACCTCGGGCAGATCGTCCTCGACGACGTGGTAGCGCGCCGGATCGGCGACCGCGGCCTTGAGCAGCTTCTCGGTGCAGCCGACCGCGACGAGCTCCGCGCCCAGCGCCCGGCCCCACTCGGCGCGCAGCTCGGACATGTCGGCGAGCGCGAGCTTCCACGCCTTGCGGTCGGCGACGACCTGGGTCCGCGCGTTGGGCAGGAGGCCCGCGGTGGCGCCGACCTCGTCGTGGCGCGCGATGTACTTCCAGGCCTGCTCGAGGTCGACGCCGAGCCGGGCGATCACCGCCAGCTCGCGCTGCGCCTCGGCCCAGTCGCCGGCGATCCGACCGAGCGGGCACGCCTTGACCGGCCGCGGCTTGGCCGGCGCGAGCGGCCCGCGGTTGAGCTGGCCGAGCAGGCCGAGCAGCCGGCGCTGGTACGCGGCGCGCGCCTTGGCGATCGCGGCCTCGGCCCGGGCGTAGCGGTCGAGCGCGGCGGCGACCGCGTCGGCGTCGCCCCACGGCCGGACCAGCTCGGGGGTGAACGCCACGCTCGGCGCCGCGCCGGCGTCGAGCGCGCTGAGCGCCGCGCGCGGCCCGGCCAGCGCCGGATCGGCCGCCGCCGCGGCCCCGAGCTCGCGCCGGGCCTCGGCCTTGTCGTCGAGCAGGCCGTGCGCGACCCCGGCGAGATAGTGCAGCGCCGCGTCGTCGGGCCAGGTCGGCAGCGCGGCCGACACGGCCTTGAGCGCCGCCGCGCCGTCCTTGCGCGACAGCTCGGCGGCGACCAGCGCGCGCCAGGTCGGCAGGCTGCGCGGCGCCTCGGCCGCGGCCTTGCGCAGGTACCACGCCGCGTCGTCGGCGCGGTGCTGCGCCAGCGCGATCGTGCCGAGCGCCTGCTCGGCCGCCGGCAGCTCGTCGCGGAACTTCTGCAGCTGGGTGTACGCGCGGATCGCCTCGGGCAGCCGGCCGGCGTCGAACAGCGCCTGCGCCGCGACGAAGCCCGGCCAGCTCGACTCCGGCGCCTGGCGCGCCGCGCGGACGTACCAGGCGAGCGCGCCGTCGAGGTCGCGCCGCCGCCGGTGCGCGTCGCCGATCCGGATCGCGAGCGCCAGGTTGCCGGGCCTGGCCGTGTCGATCGCCTCGAGCGCGACGATCGCCTTGTCCCACATGCCCTGCGCGCCGTACGCCGACGCCAGGTCGGCCTTGACCTCGAGGTCGGCGGGCACGCGCCGCGCGATCGCCTCGAGCTCGCGGATCAGCCCAGGCGCGTCGCTGCGCGAGGCGTGGATCAGCACGAGCACCCGCCGCGCCGGCAGGTCGTCGGGCCGGTGCGACGTGACCTGCTCGAGCTGCTTCTCGGCCGCGACCGGATCACCGGTGTGCCACAGCGCGGCGCCGAGCTGGTAGCGCGCGTCGAGGTCCCACGGCTGCCTGGTCACCAGCTTGCGGAACAGCTCGAGCGCCAGATCGTGCTTGCCGGCCGCCGCCGCGCCGGTCGCGGCCGCGCGCAGCGACGCCAGATCATCGGGCGCGAGGTCGTTGGCGTAGTTGAACTTCGCGGTCGCGCGCGCGACCTGCTTGGGATCGCCGCCCGGCTGGCTCAGCCCGAGGGTCAGGTAGACTTCGCCGAGCAGCCGCTGGGCCTCGAAGCACTTGGGATCGATGAACACCGCGCGCTCGAGATCGTGCTCGGCGCTCTTCAGGTCCGGCTTGGGCTCGCCGCGGCTCAGCTGCGCCGCGATCGCGCCGGTCAGGTGGCCCAGGCCGCGCCCCATCAGGTTGACCGCGTACAGATCGATCGCCAGCGGGCGTTGCAGCTTGACCAGCCGCGCCGCGTCGACCGCGACCCCGCCGCCCTTGGTCCAGATCTCGCCGAGCGCCTCGCCCAGCATCTGGTGATACGTCTTGACGTCGCCGGTGCGCCGGGCCTCGGCCGCGACGACCGCGACCCCGCCGGTCACCCGCCACAGCGACAGGTCGATCCGCAGCTGCCAGTTGGGCCGCTCGACCCAGCCGGTGATCACGAAGGCCGCGCCGCGCGACCGGGCGAACGCGGCGACCGGCGCCTGCTCGGCCTCGATCGCCGCGCCGTCGACGTACAGCGGCCCGCCCGCCGGCTCGAGCCCGAGCACCGCCTCGGTCTTCTCCGCGGCCTCGAACGGCGCGCCGGCGATTAGCCAGTCGAACGCCCGGACCGTCGAGTGGTTCTCGAACGCGGCGACCGCGAACCGGGCCGGCGGCGGCGTCCAGGCCGGGACGTCGACCGACTCGACCGGCGAGCTGCCGGCGGACTTGGGTGCCGGCGCCTCCGATCCAGGTGCCGGTCCGGGGCCCGTGCC
>DASWOO010000975.1:0-5325 GCA_036404335.1 Kofleriaceae bacterium | reverse complement strand
GGCCCAGCGTGCACAGCGCCAGGATCACGACGATCAGCGGCCAGTCGACCGCGGCGCGGAACCGCCGCCACCGGCTGACCCCGATCGTGGCGCGCGGGAGCAGGAGCCCGGTGTCTCTCATGGCCTGTCCTTTCCGGCGGGGTCGGCCGCGGCCTCGGGCGCGGCTTGCGGCGCGGCCGCGCGCGCGGGCACGCGGACGGGCGCGGGCTTGGCGCCGGGCGGCAAGGTCATCACCGGCGGCGGCGCGTCGGCCCCCCGGATCTTGGTGAAGTAGCCCTCGATGATCTGCTTGGCGATCGGCCACGCCACGGTGCCGCCGGCGCCGCCGTGCTCGACCAGGGTGACGATCACGATCTCGGGGTCCATCGCCGGCGCCCAGCCCGCGAACCAGGCGTGGTCCGCGTTGGGGTTCCAGCGCTCGAGGTCCTTGTCGTCCGAATGCCTGTGGTGCTTCTTGACCTCGGCGGTGCCGGTCTTGCCCATCACCGTGACGACGTCGACGTGGCCGTGCTCGAACGCCGTGCCGCCCGGCTCGTTGGTCACCTTCCACATGCCGCGCTTCCAGATCTCGAGCGCGTCGGTCGGGGTCTTGACCGTCTTGGCGATCTGCGGACCGTAGCTGGTGATCACGTGGCCGTCGTGGGCCTCGATCCGGTCGACGACCTGCGGCACGTACAGCGTGCCGCCGTTGGCCATCGCGGCGTACGCCATCGCCATCTGCAGCACGGTGACCTCGACGTCGCCCTGACCGATCGACGCGTTGGCGGCGTAGCCCACCTTGTAGCGCGAGGTCTTGTCGTACCAGTCCTTGGTCGGGATCCGGCCGCCGGCGTCGCCGTTGAGCCCCAGGTTGGTCGGCCGGCCCAGGCCGTAGTCCTGCGCGACCTGCGCGATGCGATCGATGCCGACCCGCTCGGCCAGCTTCCAGAAGTACGTGTCGCACGAGTGCTGGATCGCCTTGGACATGTCGACCTTGCCGTGCGTGCCGTGGCAGCGGAACGTGGTGCCCGACAGCTGGTACTCGCCGGTGCAGAACATGTTCTCGTCCTCGGCGGCCTGCCCGTCCTCGAGCGCGGCGATCGCCGTGGTGAACTTGAAGATCGAGCCCGGCGGGTAGGTCATGCGCAGCGCCTTGTCGATGAACGGCTTGCGCGGATCCTGCTTGAGCATCGTCTCTTCGGCCTGGGTCAGGTGGCCGGTCATGACGTTGGGATCGAACGAGGGCTTGCTGACCATCGCGCGGATCTTGCCGGTCCTGGGCTCGACCACGACGACCGCCGACGCGTTGGTGTGCGACACCGCCTTCTCGGCGAGCCGCTGCAGCTCGGCGTCGATCGTCAGCACCAGGTTGGCGCCGGGCACCGCCGGCACGCCGCGCTCGCCCTGGATCAGCGCCGACGCGGTGGCCTCGTCGAGCCGCTGGCCGCGCGCGTCGACCGCGAACCGCTCGATGCCCTTCTTGCCGCGCAGGTAGTTCTCCCACTTGTCCTCGAGGCCATAGCGCCCGACCAGCTCGTTGGGGTCGTAGCCCTGGTTGCCGAGCTTCTCGGCCTCGCCCGCGGTCATCTGCGTCATGTAGCCGATCAGGTGCGCGGCCAGATCGCCCTGCGGGTAGTAGCGATACGGCTCGTGGCGGACCTCGACGCCCGGCAGCCGGGTCAGCGCCTGCTCGACCAGCGCGGCGCGGTCGCGGCCCTGATCCTCGAGGATCATGATCGCGGTCTTGACGTCGCGCTTCTTGCCGAGCTCGAGCCGCTCGTCGATCTTGACGACCTCGTCGTCGGACAGGCCGAGCATCCGCACCAGCTCGAGCTCGAGCGGCTTGGTCATCTGCTTGGGCGTGGCGTAGATGTTGAACGCGGGGCGGTTGTCGGCGAGCGACACGCCCTTGCGGTCGAGGATCTTGCCGCGCACCGACGGCAGGTAGCGCTCCTTGACCACGTTGGACACGGTGCGCTCGAAGTAGCTCTCGCCGCGCATGATCTGCAGCTGCCACAGCCGGCCGATCAGCACGAGCAGCGCGCCGATCCCGACCAGCGCGACCCACTTGAGCCGGCGGTGCAGCTCGGGCAGCGCCGGGCCGTTGCCCGAGCCCGGGCCGGATTGCTGCCTGATCAGCATGCGCGCTCCATAGCAGACATCACGGCGCCAGGCCTTCCAGCGCGGCCTCGCGCTCGCGATGCGTCCGGGCGAACGCCGCGTCGATGTGCCGGAAGATCTTCCAGACGACGGGCCCCAGGACCGCCGTGGCCAGCGTCACCTGGGCGACGTGGATCAGCTCCACCGAGAACCTCGCGCTCGGCATGCGGTTGGCGCCGCGCACCAGCAGCGCGATCACGCCGGCGAGCAGCGCGACCGTCGCCGAGAACGCGATCGAGATCGCCGCGCCGCGCACGAGGATGCGCTGCTGGATCGCCCGGGTGATCAGCGTGGTCAGCGCCAGGACCAGCGCGTTGAGCCCCGGCGGCGCGCCCGAGATCAGATCGATCAGGTAGCCAAGGACGATCGCCCCGCCGATCGCCGGCGACACCTGGCGCCGCGCGGTCAGCCCGAGGTACGCGCCGGTCAGCGCGCCGATGTCGGGGATCGCGTCGGGGATCCACGGCAGCAGCCGCCAGAACGCGCCGACCACGACGCAGATCAGGTAGGCGACCAGGACGATGGTCGCGGTCCTCACAGCGGCCTCTGGCCAAACGCCGGATCGCTGCGCCGGCGCGTCTTGGCGTCTGGATCAGGCGGCGGCGGCGGCGCGAGCAGCACCATCACCGCGCGGACCCGGGACACGTCGACCGTCGGGTTGACCTCCACGCTCTGGAACATGCCGTCGTCGCCGATGATCTTGGAGACCTTTCCGACGACCAGACCGGCGGGGAAGCTCGCGCCCAGGCCGCTGGTGACGACCTCGTCGCCGACCTTGACCTTGTTATCGCTCGCCGGCTGCGCGGTCGCCCGCGCGCCGCGCTCGAGCCACTCGATCTTGCAGGCGTACGAGTCGGGCCGGCCGAGCCCGACCAGGAGGCCGCGCGCGCCGTTGCTGGGCGCGGTCGGCTGCGACGGGTCGCGGATCACCACGTCGATCCGCGACGACGGATCGCTGATCAGCACGACGTCGGCGTAGTCGCCGTAGACCTTGTCGACGCGGCCGACCGGGCCCTCCGAGGTGATCACCGGCATGTCGGTGGCGACCTCGTGGTCGCCGCGGTCGATCTTGAGCCGCAGCAGGCGGAACTGCGGCGACAGCGGCGCGCCGATCACGTGGGCGCCGAGCGTGTCGGCGGGGGTCCGCTTCTTGACCACGGCGAGATCTTCGAGCGCCGCGACGTCGTAGGCCTTGCGGGCCATCGCGGCGAGCTCCTTGCGCAGCTTCTCGTTGTCGTCGCGCAGCTCGCGGTTCTCGGCCTCGATGTCGACCAGCGCGACGTAGCGCGACCACGTGCCGCCGATGCCCTCGACCACCCACGACACCGCGGTCTCGAGCGGCGCGGTGATCCGCAGCAGCGCCTGATCGAGCGCCGACGGCGTGCCGCGCGCCAGGCTCGCCCGTAACACGAGCGCCGGCAGCAGGATCAAGAAGCCGGTGAGCGACCAGTCGACGAGCCGGCGGCGCAGCGTCATCTGGGAGCTACCGCAGCGCGATCTCGCGCAGGAGGCCCAGCTCGTCGAGCACCTTGCCGGTGCCGAGCACGACCGCGAGCTGCGGGTTCTCGCACACCATCACCGGCAGGCCGGTCTCTTCGCGGAGCAGGACGTCGAGGTTCTTGAGCTGGGCGCCGCCGCCCGACAGCACGATGCCCTTGTCGACGATGTCGGCCGACAGCTCGGGCGGGGTCCGCTCGAGCACCGAGCGCACGGCGTCGACGATCGCGTTGACCGGCTCCTGCAGCGCCTCGCGGATCTCGTCGCTGTTGACCAGTAGGGTCTTCGGCACGCCGGCGACCAGGTCGCGGCCCTTGACCTCGACGGTCAGCGGCTCCTCGAGCGGATAGGCCGAGCCGATCTCCTTCTTGATGATCTCGGCGGTGCGCTCGCCGATCAGCAAGTTGTACTTGCGCTTGATGTACTGGACGATCGCCTCGTCCATCTTGTCGCCGGCGACGCGGATCGACTTGGACAGCACCACGCCGGCCAGCGCGATCACCGCGACCTCGGTCGTGCCGCCGCCGATGTCGACGATCATGTTGCCGGTCGGCTCGGTGATCGGCAGGCCGCCGCCGATCGCCGCGGCCATCGGCTCCTCGATCAGGTAGACCTCGCGCGCCGCGGCCGCCAGCGCCGAGTCGCGGACCGCGCGCTTCTCGACCTCGGTGATCCCCGACGGCACGCTGACGATCACCCGCGGGCGGACCAGCGTCCGGCGCTGGTGGGCCTTCTGGATGAAGTAGCGCAGCATCGCCTCGGTGACCTCGAAGTCGGCGATCACGCCGTCCTTCATCGGCCGGATCGCGACGATATTGCCCGGCGTGCGGCCGAGCATCTCCTTGGCCTCCTTGCCGACCGCGAGGACCTTCTTGGGTCCCTGTGACGACGCCTGCACCGCAACCACGCTGGGTTCGTTCGCGACGATGCCCCGGCCCTTCACGAAGGTGAGGGTCGTCGCGGTTCCAAGATCGATAGCGAGGTCGTTGGAAAACATTCCGTAGACCCAATCGAAGAGCATGGTGGCTGTCCTGGCGTAGACGCGCTGCGGCGTGAGGGGCGAAGGAGACGACGAAGACGAAGATGAAGACGACGTCGAGTGAACGATTCGGCGAGTCGCGGCGATCGACCCTGCCTTTGGCTGTGCGGAGTTATCACGCGTCTGTTCACAGGCGCAAGACAATCTTAGCCGCGCGAATCGCACTCAAAATAACATCCAAAGCTTTGGATTCAGAGGCCACGCGCGGCTTGTGCCTTCGTACCCCCATCGCTAGGATGCCGCCCCTGGCGTTCTAACCGCCGAGCCTCTCATGCTGGAACAACAGCGCCGACAAGGCGCCTCCGCTGTCATCTACGTCCTGTTCAGTATCCTCATCGCTGCCATGGTCTACAGCCTGGCGCCGTCGAGCCGGCAAGGTCGAGGAGAAGGTGGGTGTTCGTCGTCAGCCAACGTGCCGGTGGTGGTCGATGGCCAGGACACCAGCCAGACCGCGTACATGGTCGCGTTCGGCGCCAACGGCGCGTCGGGCCGGCAGAAGACCTACGTCGCGCTCGACTGGATGGTCCGGCGCGAGCTTCTCGCCCAGGCCGCCGATCAGCACGGCATCAAGGTCAACGACGACACTGTCGACGAGGCGATCAAGCACGGCTGGTTCTTCCTCGGTGGTAACCGGATGGACGCGTCCAGCC
>DASWOO010000974.1:0-2457 GCA_036404335.1 Kofleriaceae bacterium | reverse complement strand
GCAAGCTCGGCCTGCGCTGGCGCGGGGCGTCGCTGATGGCGCTCGGCCTGCTGGTGCCGGTCGGCTACATCGTGCTGTCGGGCGGGCCCGGCGCGCAGGCCACGGAGCGCGTCGCGGCCAACCCGGGACAGGCCGACGGCGACGCCAGCCCGAAGCCGACCGCGGTCAAGCCGCTCGCGCCGGCGAAGCCGGCCGCGCCTGCGAAGCCCGACGACGGGATCACGCCGCTGCCGTCCGACGACAACTGATCCGCGCTTCGCGCTGGCCGAGTCCAAAGGACACGATGGGTCGCGACGCGCCTCGCCGCGGCCGCGCATAACTCCGCGAGCGTGGCCGCGCCGAGTTGAAACGACACGCCTCAACTCACCGATCCGCGAAACGCGACGCGTGGCATCCCGCCTGCACAACGCGCCTCGCGTGACCCACGAGCCCAGCGCACCGCCTGCGAGACTTCCCGCCGCCACCGCCGGGCGCCACGCCCGCGTCCCGATCCTCACCGGCGCGATCCTCGCGAGCGCGGTCGCGGTGATCCTCGCCCAGCACTACCAGCGGCCCGAGCCACCGCCGGCGACGACCCTGCCCGGCATGCTGGTCGGCTCCGACTGGGTCAAGGTCGCCGACGATGCGCCGCAGTGGTCGGTGCTCAAGATCGAGGCGGCCACGCCCGGCACCGCCAGCTGGTCGGATCCGCTGCCGGCGCGGATCGCGTTCGACGAGACCCGCGCGTCGCGGGTCGGCGCGCCGCTCGCCGGCCGGGTCACCCAGGTCCTCGTCGAGCGCGGCCAGCGGGTCAAGACCGGCGCCGCGCTGTTCGCCGTCGCCAGCCCGAGCCTCGCCGAGCTGCGCGCCGAGCTGCAAAAGGCCACCGTGCAGCGCGCCGCCGCCAGGATCAACCTGGACCGCACCCAGGCGCTGGTCGATGGCCAGTCGCTCCCCGGCAAGGAGCTGGTCGCCGCCACGCAGCAGCTGTCCGAGGCCGACCTCGCCGTCCAGCTCGCGCAGCAGAAGCTCGCGTCGCTCCGGGTCTCCGCCGGCGGCGACGCCAGCTTCACCGTGACCGCGCCGCGCGACGGCGTGGTCGTCGAGAAGAACGTCGCGGTCGGCCAGGAGGTCGACACCAGCAACGGCACGCTGATGGCGATCGCCGACCTGTCCCGGGTCTGGGTCGTCGCCGACATGTTCGAGGGCGACGGCACGAGCCTGCGGCCCGGCGCCCGGGCCAAGGTCCTGATCGGCGAGGGCAACCTCGACACCGCGCTCGACGGCATCGTCGACCAGGTCTCCGCCGTCGTCGATCCCGAGCGCCACACGATCCCGGTCCGCGTCACCCTCGCCAACCCCGAGGGCGCGCTGCGGCCCAACGCGCACGTCCAGCTCCGGTTCCTCGATCCGCGGCCGATCAAGGTCGAGCTGCCGGCCGAGGCCGTGCTGTGCGATGGCGCGACCAGCTACGTCTACATCCAGGACGGCCAGCTGCTCAAGCGCCACTCGGTCACGCCCGGCCCGCTCCACCAGGGCAAGGCCACCGTGCTCGCCGGCCTCGAGCCCGGCGCGCGCGTCGTGACCCGCGGCGCGATCCTCCTCGACAACCAGATCCAGCTCGACAACTAGCGAGGCCGCCATGATCGACCGCTTACTCCAGGCCTCGCTGCGCAGCCGGCTCGGCGTGCTCGCCCTCGCGATCGCGCTCGGCCTCGTCGGCTACTACGCGTTTCGCCAGCTCACGATCGAGGCGTTCCCCGATCCGACCGACACCCAGGTCCAGGTCATCACGCTGTACCCGGGCCAGCCCGCCGAGGAGGTCGAGCGCCGGATCTCGATCCCGATCGAGCGCGCGCTCAACGGCGTGCCCGGCACGATGCGCCAGCGCTCGATCTCGCTGTTCGGCCTGTCGCTCGTGACGCTGACGTTCGACGACACCGTCGACACCCAGGTCGCGCGCCAGCAGATCATGGAGCACATGCCCGACGCGGACCTGCCGCCGGGCATCACGCCCGACCTCGGCCCGCTGGCGACGCCGATCGGCGAGGTCTACCGCTACACGCTCGACAGCAAGACCGCCGATCCGATGACCCTGCGCACGCTGCAGGACTGGGTCGTCGAGCCCGCGCTCAAGCGCGTGCCCGGGGTCGCCGACGTCGTGTCGTACGGCGGCCTGGTCAAGGAGATCCACGTCGAGCCGAGCCCCGCGCGGATGGCCGCGCTCGGCGTCGTGCTCGACGATCTGTTCGGCGCGCTGTCGAAGGCCTCGGCCAACGCCTCGGGCGGCCTGGTCACGCGCGGCGCGCAGGGCTTCGTGATCCGCTCGGTCGGCACGTTCGCGTCGACCGACGAGATCGCCGATGTCCGCGTCGGGTTCCACGCCGGCGTGGCCGTGACCCTGCGCGACGTCGGCCGGGTGGTCGTCGGCTACGCGCCGCGCCAGGGCGTGGTCACCCGCAACGACAACCTCGACGC
>DASWOO010000973.1:0-5977 GCA_036404335.1 Kofleriaceae bacterium | reverse complement strand
AACTGGGTGTCGTAGATCAAGAGATCCGCGCCGCGCGCCAGGTGGACGACGCCGGCCCGCATCCGCGCCAGCTCGGCCGCGATATCGGCCGGCAGCGGCTGGTCGAGCGCGGGCGCGCGGGTGACGAACTCCTCGCCGAACAAGAGATCCGTGAACGGCGCGGTGTCGGCGCAGTACACCACGACGGCGCCGTCGACCTCGACCCGGTAGGCCAGCGCGGTCCACGGGTGGTTGAGCCGGGTCGACGTGACCTTGGCGCGGCCGAGCTGCAGGGTGGCTTCCTCGGAGATCGCGTGGAAGTGCATGTCGGCGTGCATCGCGGACAGCGGCACCGGGAAGTACGGGTCGCCGTGCTGCTGGGAGAACACCGCCTCGAGGTGCGTGTCGCGGCGGCGGGCGAAGATCTCGATCTGGTTGCCGGCGCGGTACAGCGGCGAGAAGAACGGCAGGCCCTGGACGTGGTCCCAGTGGGTGTGGCTGATCAGGATCGACGCCTTGCCGTGGCCATCGCCGAACGCCTCCTCCATCAGCGACTTGCCGAGGCGGCGCAGCCCGGTGCCGGCGTCGATGATGATCGGCGCGTCGCCGCGCGGACGGATCTCGACGCACGAGGTGTTGCCCCCGTACCGGCTGGTGGCTCGCCCCGGAACGGGGATCGAGCCGCGGACTCCCCAGAACCTGACTTTCATCGGGTGAGCGCCACTTGCACCACTGCGTGCGAGTGGGCGCCGAGCGCAACCGTAACGCGAGGTTACGCTCGGGGCTAGAACAGCTTGCGCGAATCGATCAGGATCGTCACCGGGCCATCGTTGACCAGCTCGACCGCCATATCGGCGGCAAATTCGCCAGCTTGCACGCGCGGAACCCCCGCCGCGGCCAGGCGCTGCAGCGACAGCTCGTACAAAGCCCGGGCCTGGACCGGCTCGAGCGCGCCGGTGAACGCGGGCCGGCGGCCCTGACGCGCGTCGCCATACAGCGTGAACTGCGAGACCACCAGGACTCCACCGGCGATGTCGAGCACGCTCTTGTTCATCTTGCCGGCGTCATCGGCAAAGATCCGCAGGTGGGCGATCTTGTCGACCACGTAGGTCAGGTCGGCCTCGGTGTCGCCCGCGCCGCAGCCGAGCAGCACCAGCAGCCCGCGCTCGATCTCGCCGGTCACCCGCGCGTCGATAGAGAGGGGGCCTTCCCGCCCCCTCTGCGCCGGCTGAGCCGGCGCATTCACCCCTCCGCGCGTCGCGTCGCGCGACTGCACCGTGACCTTGGCGCGCGTCACGCGCTGCACGACGGCTCGCATCGCGCGCAGTGTCAGCCGGGGCTTGCCGCGGCGCAAGCGCCACGCAACAGTGCCGCGACATGCACGTCGTCGTCACCGGCGCGGCCGGCTTCATCGGCTCCCACACCTGCGAGCGGCTGATCGCGGCCGGCCACCGGGTCACCGGCCTCGACTCGTTCGACGGCTATCTGTATCCGTCGGAGGTCAAGCGCAGGACCGCCGCCGAGCTGGCCGGGCTCCCCCGCTTCACGCTGATCGAGGGCGACATCTGCGACCCCGCGGCGGTCGCCCGCGCGATCGACGACTCGGTCGACGTGGTCTGCCACCTGGCGGCGCTCGCCGGCGTCCGGCCGTCGCTGGTCGAGCCGCTGCGCTACCTGCGCACCAACATCGAGGGCACCGGCGTGATCATCGAGCGGATGCGCGCGCTGGGCAAGCAGCGCCTGGTGTTCGCGTCGTCGAGCTCGGTCTACGGCGCCAAGCAGGGCGCCGACCTCCGCGAGGTCGCCGCGTTCCGCGAGGACGACGTGTGCCTGACCCCGGCCTCGCCCTACGCCGCGACCAAGCGGATGTCCGAGCTCCAGCTCTCGACCTACCGCGACCTGTTCGGCCTCGGCGTGTTCGCGCTGCGGTTCTTCACCGTCTACGGCCCGCGCCAGCGCCCCGACATGGCGATCGCCAAGTTCAGCGACGCGATCGCCGTCGGCGCGCCGATCAGCCTGTACGGCGACGGCACCACCCGCCGCGACTACACCTTCGTCGACGACATCGTGACCGGCGTCGTCGCCGCGATCGAGCGCATCACGCCCGGCCGCTACGAGCTGATAAACCTCGGCGGCACCCACACCATCTCGCTCCGCGAGCTGGTCGAGACCATCGAGCGCGTGATCGGCCGCCCGGCGATCATCGACTGGCAGCCGATGCAGCCCGGCGACGTCCCCGTCACCTACGCCAACATCGACCGCGCCCACGCCCTCCTCGGCTACCAGCCCACGACCCGCCCCGATGCCGGCATCGCCAGATACTGGGCGTGGAAGCAGGCTCGCTAGGGCCGGCCGATGCCGTAGTACGTGAAGCCGGCGGCGCGGGTGTCAGTGGGCGACCAGACGTTGCGGCCGTCGAACAGGGCGGCGCCGCGCATGAGCTGGCGGAGGCGGGCGAGGTCGGGCTCGCGCAGCTCGTGCCATTCGGTGACGAGGACGAGGGCGTCGGCGCCGGTCGCCGCGGTGTAGGCGTCGCGGGTCAGCTCGATGCCGGCGGGGATGGCGGCGGCGATGTTGGGCATCGCGGCCGGGTCGTAGCCGGTCAGGGTGGCGCCGGCGGCGCGCAGCGCCTGGATCAGGGTGAGGGCGGGCGACTCGCGGATGTCGTCGGTCTCGGGCTTGAAGGCCAGGCCCCAGATCGCGATCTTCTTGCCGGCCAGGCTGCCGCCGAAGTGCTGGACGACGCGCTCGCCCAGGACGTGCTTCTGGCGCTCGTTGGCGCGCTCGACGGCGTCGACGACCTCGAGCGCGATGCCCTCGCCGCGCGCGGTGTGGAGCAGGGCGCGCAGGTCCTTGGGGAAGCAGCTGCCGCCGAACCCGGCGCCGGCGAACAGGAACTTGGGGCCGATCCGGGGATCGGAGCCGACGCCCTTGCGCACGGCCTCGATGTCGGCGCCGACCGCGTCGCACAGCCGGGCGAGCTCGTTCATGAACGAGATCCGGGTGGCGAGCATGGCGTTGGCCGCGTACTTGGTGAGCTCGGCCGAGCGCAGGTCCATGACCTGGACGCGATCGTTGGTCCGCAGCACGCCGCGGTACAGCTCGCGCAGCGTCGCGACCGCGCGCGGGTCGTCGGCGCCGAGGATCACGCGCGCGGGCTTGAGGAAGTCGTTGACCGCGTCGCCCTCCTTGAGGAACTCGGGGTTCGAGGCGACCGCGAAGTCGTGGCGGGCCGTCGACTGGACCGCGGCGCGGACCTGGTCCGCCGTGCCGACCGGCACCGTGCTCTTGGTGACGACCACCGCGAAGCCGTCGAGCGCGGCGCCGACCTGGCGGGCGGCCTCGAGCACGTACGACAGGTCGGCGCTGCCGTCATCGGCCGACGGGGTACCGACGGCGATGAACACGGCCTGCGCGCCGGGCACCGCCTCGGCCGTCGACGTGGTGAACCGGAGCCGGCCGAGCGCGGCGTTGCGCTTGACCAGGTCGGACAGGCCCGGCTCGTAGATCGGGATCTCGCCGCGGCGGAGCAGCTCCACGCGATGGCGGTCGATGTCGACGCAGGTCACGTCGTGGCCGAAGTCGGAGAACCCGGCACCCGTCACGAGGCCGACATAGCCTGTGCCAATCACGGCGATCTTCATATGGCGAGCACGCTAGCACCGCGGTGCGAGGCCGGCTCGCCCCGCCGATGTGCGAAATCGCTCGGGTTCTGGCCCGCCGGCGAGCCACATCGCCCCAGGCAACCGCATGCGGTTGCCCGCGGTCGTATCGGCCGCTAGGATGCCGCCGCTCATGGGTTATTTGGCTTCGCCAGCGCGCGCCGCGCTCGTCACGTCCGCGCTGCTCGCGCTCGCCACCCTCGCCGCCGGCTGCGGCAAGGAGATCGGTGACTCGTGCACGTTCGACACCGACTGCGACGCGAACGGCAACCGCACGTGCGTCGATCCGACCGCCGGCCACGGCGGCTACTGCTCGGTCCTGGGCTGCGATTACCAGAGCTGCCCCGACGAGGCGACCTGCGTCCGGTTCTTCACCGGCGGGTTCTCCAACAAGGCCTGCACCGACGACACCGGCTGCACCGAGGACGAGCTGTGCGCGATCGAGGGCCAGTGCGTGCCGCGCTCGTCCGAGGTCCGCTACTGCATGAAGAAGTGCGACGATAACGGCGACTGCCGCGACGGCTACGAGTGCCGGACCTTCGACCTCGCCCGCCAGCACGGCGGCGAGGCGGTGCTCGCCCCCGGCACGCCGGTCGACAAAGATACCTCGCCCAAGTTCTGCGCCGTCGCCCCCACGGGTTGATACCCTCGCCGCGTGTCGATCGGATCGTTCCTGTTGCGCCGCCTGGGCTCGGGCGCGCTGGCGATCCTCGGCGTCTCGATCCTGACGTTCGCGTTCCTCCACCTGGTGCCCGGCGATCCGGTCGACCACCTGGCCGGCGGGGACGCGCCGCCCGGCGTGCGGCTCAAGATCGAGCGCTGCATGGGCCTCGACCGCTCGCTGCCCGTGCAGTTCGTGACGTTCCTCGGCCACGTCGTCGATGGCTCGCTCGGCAACCAGTGCAAGAGCGGCGATCCGTCGGGGCCATCGGTCGCCGCGCGGATCGTCGAGGTCATGCCCCACACGCTGGCGCTCGCGGTGTGGGGCATGCTGGTCGCGATGGTCCTGGCGCTGCCGCTCGGCGTGGTCGCCGCGATCCGCCGCGGCACCTGGATCGACACGCTGGCGACCACGGTGTCGCTCACCGGGATCTCGATCCCGCAGATGCTGTTCGCGCCGCTCCTGATCCTGTGGGGCTTCATCACGCTCGGCTGGTTCCCGGGGCCGACGGAGCTCGGCTGGCGCGCGGTGATCCTGCCGGCGCTCGCCGTCGGCACCCACCTGATGGCGATGCTCGCGCGGATGACCCGGTCGTCGATGGTCGAGGTCCTCGGCGAGGACTACGTTCGCACCGCGCGCGCCAAGGGCCTGCCCGAGCGCCAGGTGCTGATGCTGCACGCGCTGCGCAACGCGCTCTTGCCGGTGATCACCGTCGCCGGCCTGCAGTTCGGCTCGTTGCTGTCGGGCGCGATCATCGTCGAGAACGTGTTCTCCCGGCCGGGGCTGGGCTCGACGCTGATCGACGCGATCCGCGAGCGCAATTACCCCGTCGTGCAGGGCGCCGTGCTCGTGATCGCGGCGATCTACGTCGTGATCAACATGGCGGTCGACCTGGCGTACGGCCTGGCCGACCCGAGGATCCGCCGGCTGTGACGCGCGCCAATCCCCGCAAGCTGTCGCCGAGCGGCTGGATCGGCGTCGCGATGCTCGCGGTCTACGTCGTGCTCGGCGTGGTCGGTCCGTGGCTCGCGCCCTACGACCTCAGCATCCCGACGGTCGACCTCGGCCACCAGTTCGAGCCGAGCTCGGCGGCGCACTGGCTCGGCACCGACGCCACCGGCCGCGACACGCTGAGCCAGCTGCTCTGGGGCACACGCTCGGCGCTCGAGCTGTCGCTGATCGTGGTCGCCTTATCATCGGCGCTCGGCCTGGGGATCGGCACGATCGCCGGCTGGTACGGCGGCGCGGTCGACGAGCTCGACATGCGGGTGGTCGACGTGCTCATGGCGTTCCCCGGAATCCTGCTCAACATCGCGATCGTGGCCACGGTCGCGCGCCCGGGCGTGCCGCTCACCATCGCCGCACTGTGCGCCAATGGCTGGGTCGGATATGCCCGCGTCGCGCGCGGCCAGGTGCTGGCGCTGCGCGAGCGGGATTACGTGGCCGCGGCGACGGCGCTCGGGGCCTCGAACCGCCGCATCATGTGGCAGCACCTCGTGCCCAACCTGCTCGGGCCGGCGATGGTGCAGATGTCGTTCGGGCTCGGCGCCGTGATCTTGATCGAGGCGTCGCTGTCGTTCCTCGGCATCGGCCCGCAGATCGACTACACGTGGGGCGCGATGCTCGACCAGGCGCGCAACTTCCTGTGGAACTCGAGCTGGGTCCGGGTCTACGC
>DASWOO010000972.1:0-2559 GCA_036404335.1 Kofleriaceae bacterium | reverse complement strand
GTGGGGACAATCGAGTTTATGGAAAATGAGAATAGCCAGCTTATCGCGCGGGGCCGGGCGTCCTGACATGTCGTCGGCGATCCCGGATCCTCAGCGGCCGATCCTCCGCGTCGACATCGCGGAGCACGAGGACGTGGTCATGGTCCGCCAGCGCGCCCGCGAGCAGGCCCACCGCGCCGGGTTCTCGCTGCTCGAGACCACCGAGCTGGTGACCGCGGCCAGCGAGCTGGCGCGCAACACGCTCGAGCACGGCGGCGGGGGCCACGCCGAGCTCGAGGTCTGCACCGACGGCATCCGCCGCGGCGTGCGGATGCGGTTCATCGATCAGGGCCCGGGCATCGCCGACGTCGAGCAGGCGCTGCGCGACGGGCTCGCCGCCGGCAAGGGCCTGAGCAACTCGCGCCGGCTGGTCGGCGAGCTCGAGATCGTGACCAAGCCCGGCGAGGGTACGAAGGTCACCGCGGTGCGCTGGAAGTAGCCCCGAACAGCCGGGCGAGGTCGCCGGTGACCTCGGCGGCGAGCTCGTCGGGCACGTCGAACGCGCGGCCGATCAGCGCGGGGGTCAGCACGGCCGCCGGCGCGCCATCGGCCAGGACGCGGCCGCCGGCGAGCAGCACGACGCGATCGGCGGCGCGCACGGCGAGGTCGAGGTCGTGGACGACGATCGCCACCGCGTGGCCGTCGGCGGCGGCGCGGCGGGCGAGCCGGGCGACCAGCTGGCGGTGGCGCAGGTCGAGGGCCGAGGTCGGCTCGTCGAGCAGCACCGCCATCAGGGTGCCCGCGCCGCGCGCGTAGATCACCACGGCGCGCGTGCCCGGGTGGGCGGCGGCCTGGGCGGCCCTGGTGTCGGCGATCAGCTGATCGGCCAGCGCCCGCGCGGCGGCGCCGGCGTGCAGCGCGTCGCCGACCGCGCGGATCCGGGTCGCGGCCTCGCCCGGCGTCATCGCCGCCGGGATGATCGCCAGCGGCACGCCCGCCGCGCGCAGCTGGGCGATCGCCGCGGGCAGCCCGGCCTCGGCCGAGGCGAGCACCAGATCCGGGTTCTGGGCCAGCACGGCCTCGGCCGCGATCGAGCGCTGGTAGCCGAGCCGCGGCGGCGCGCCGGCCTGCGCCGGGTAGACGCTCGAGGTGTCGGTGGCGACCACGCGGCCGCCGGCGCCGAGCGCGTAGACGATCTCGGTGACCGGCCCGCCGATCGACACGATGCGCTGGCCCGGGGCCGGCGCCGGGTCGCGCCGGGCGCAGGTCGCGACGCCGACCGCGAGCACCGCGGCGAACGCGAGCGCGCGCAGCCAGCGGCCCGACGCCGGATCGGGGGTCATGCGGTCAACCGATCGAGCATCGCGCCCCACGCCGCGTCCTCGGCGCGCTCGCGGTCGTCGCGCTTGCGGAACACCAGCGCGATCGTGTCGCCGTCGGCGTCGAACAGCTCGAGCGAGCGCACGGTGCCGGCGCTGGTCGGCTTGTTGACGACCCAGCTGGTCGCGATCCGGTCGGTGCGCAGGTGCAGGTTGAAGCCGGGGTCGAGCACGTTGAGCCACGGGCCGTGCACGGCGATCTTGCCGACCGCGCCGGAGAAGATCTGGATGCAGCCGCGGTTGCCGACGAAGATCATGATCTTGTCGGGGGTCCTGGCCGCGTCCTCGAGCAGCTGCTGCATCGCGCCGGGCCGGACCTGCCGCGCCCGGTCCTCGCCGGCGAGCCGCAGCGCCTGGGTCCGGGTCGCGCGGTGCTTGCCGAGCAGGTGGAAGAACTCGTGGGTGTCGGTCATCGCGTCCCAGCCCGCGACCAGCGCCTCGCGATCGATCTCGAGGTCGGGCCGCTCGACCCGGTGGCTGGGCGCGGGCTCGACGACCAGCGGCGCGCGGTGGGTGCGGCTGGCGACGATCGCGTCCCAGGTCCGCGGATCGGCCTCGGGCTCGAGGTAGATCTTGTGGACCGCGGTGCCGGTGTGATCGAACACGTGGATGCTGCGGCGGCGCTCGCCGGCGCGCTGCGGGTGGGCCTCGTCGATCGCGTACAGGTGCGCCCAGTGCGACAGGAACACGCGCAGGTCGATCGCGTCGCCGACGACCTGGCCGGCGTGCGGGCCCAGCTCGATGCCGCCGTACGTGCCGCGGACCTCGCTGACGCACGACTCGTTGCGGGTCAGCGCCATGCAGCGGCCGACCTCGGTCAGCGCGTGGAGCAGGCCGGCGGGGTCGTCGGCCAGCCGGACCGCCGCCGGGTCCCGTGAGCCGATCCACGAGGCGACCAGCTCGGCCTCGCTGACGCCGAGCTCGGCGGCGGCGTCGCGCGTGCGGACCATCGGCTTGGCGCTGCGCAGCGCCTGCCACTGCGCGGCGAGCTCGGTCGCGGCGCGCTGGGTCATGGCAGCGGCCCCCAGTGCAGGGTGAGCCAGCCCGAGGTCCCGGCGTCGTCGTAGTACTTCTTGATCTCGAGCTTGATCGTCGAGCCGCCGTCGGTCTTGACCACGTAGATGTTCGGCTTGGCGCTCAGCACGTGGGTGCCGACGTCGTAGTCGTACCAGCCGTCGCCCTGGTCGAACACGTAGTCCGG
>DASWOO010000971.1:0-3332 GCA_036404335.1 Kofleriaceae bacterium | reverse complement strand
GTGGGGCATCCCGAACTGGAACGCCGATGCGCTGTGCGCATCGACCGGCGTCGAGACCCCGGCCCCGTCGTCGCTGCCCGGCGAGCTGCAGCTGACCGGCCCGATCATCAGCGGGTTCTCGCTGCGGCCGCACGACGGCGTTGTGCCGATCGACAGCGCGATGTGGACCGGCTTCAAGGGCTGCATCCCGACCGACCACCTCGACATGACCCGGGCCGGCGAGAAGGCCGCGCGCGACCTCGACATCGACCTCGTGCCGTTCTATCGCCAGCTCGCCGCGCAGGCGACCGGCAGCCAGCCGCGCGGCCGCTGACCCGTCAGAGCGTCTGGATCGGCTTGCCGGCCTTGACCCAGCCGGCGATGCCGGCGGGCATGACCGCGACCCGGGCGTAGCCCAGGTCCCGCGCCTTGTCGGCCGCGTAGTGCGAGGCGTCGCACGCGGTGTTGGCGCAGTAGAACACCAGCTGGGTCGCCTGGTCGGCCGGCAGGCGGTACGGCGCGTCGAGGTCGCCGAGCAGCACGGCGCCGGGCAAGACGCCCAGCCGCTTGCGCAGCGGATCGCCGTTGGCGTCGACCGGCACGCAGGCGTGGTCGGCGAGCAGGTGATCGACCTGATCGACCGTCAGCTCGGCGACCGGCGCGCGGACAGTTTCGCGAGCGGGCGCGCGGTCCGGCGCGTGGTCCGGAGTTCGGTCGCAGGCCGAGGCCAGCAGCAGCGCCAGCGCGAGTCCGAGCGTTCGCATGGCGAGAGCCTAGCAGGAATGAGTAGAGTGGGCCGCATGAGCCTCCCCAAGGTCCTGGGTCAGCTGCGGATCCCCGTCGTCGGCGCCCCGCTGTTCATCATCTCGCAGCCCGAGCTCGTCATCGCGCAGTGCAAGGCCGGCGTGGTTGGCTCGTTCCCGGCGCTCAACGCCCGGCCGGCCGAGAAGCTCGACGAGTGGCTGACCCAGATCACGACCGAGCTCGCGGCCTTCACCGCGGCCAACCCCGATCGCCCGGCCGCGCCGTTCGCGGTCAACCAGATCGTCCACAAGTCCAACGTCCGGCTGCAGCACGACCTCGAGATGTGCGTGAAGCACAAGGTGCCGATCGTGATCACCTCGCTCGGCGCGCGCACCGACGTCAACGACGCCGTGCACTCGTACGGCGGCATCGTGCTGCACGACGTGATCAACGTGGTCCACGCCCGGAAGGCGATCGAGAAGGGCGCCGACGGCCTGATCGCGGTGTGCGCCGGCGCGGGCGGTCACGCCGGCGGGCTGTCGCCGTTCGCGCTGGTCGAGGAGATCCGCCAGTGGTGGGACGGCCCGCTGCTCCTGTCCGGCGCGATCGCCAACGGCCGCTCCGTGCTCGCCGCCCAGGTGCTCGGCGCCGACCTGGCCTACGTCGGCTCGGCGTTCATCGCCACGCAGGAGGCGATCGCGTCCGAGGCCTACAAGGCGTCGATCGTCGAGTCGGCCGCCGCCGACATCGTCTACACCAACCTGTTCACCGGCGTGCACGGCAACTACCTCAAGTCGTCGATCGTCAACGCCGGCCTCGACCCCGACAACCTGCCGACCAGCGACCCGTCGAAGATGAACTTCGGCGGCGACGCGGCCAAGGCGTGGCGCGACATCTGGGGCTGCGGCCAGGGCATCGGCGCGATCCGCGACGTGCCGACCGCCGGCGCGCTGGTCAATCGCCTGGCCGCCGAGTACGCCGCCGCGAAGCAGCGCCTGGCCTGAGCCGCAGCCGGCCTACTTGGCGGGCGGCGCGTCGAAATCCGCGGCGTCGTGGCGCTCGCGCAGCTGCAGCGCCAGCTCGCCGAACGAGCGGTTGACCCGGATGCCGCGGCCGACCGTCGGCCGCTCGGCGATCTGGTTGGCCCAGCGCAGCACGTGCGTGTACTCGTGGACCGACAGGAACTCCGCCGCGCCGTAGATCTGGCCGCGGACCAGACCGCCGTACCACGGCCAGTTCGCGATGTCGGCGATCGTGTACTCGGCGCCGCCGAGGTACGGGCTGTGCGCGAGCCGCTTGTCGAGCACGTCGAGCAGCCGCTTGACCTCCATCGCGAACCGGTCGATCGCGTACTCGATCTTGATCGGCGCGTAAGCGTAGAAGTGGCCGAAGCCGCCGCCGAGGTACGGCGCGCTGCCCATCTGCCAGAACAGCCACGACAGGCACTCGGCGCGCGCGGCGGGCTCCCTCGGCACGAACGCGCCGAACTTCTCGGCGAGGTAAAGCAGGATCGCCCCCGACTCGAACACCCGGATCGGCGTCGGCCCGCTGCGGTCGACCAGGGCAGGGATCTTCGAGTTCGGGTTGATGTCGACGAAGCCCGAGCCGAACTGGTCGCCATCGCCGATCTTGATCAGCCACGCGTCGTACTCGGCGCCGGTGTGGCCGGCGGCGAGCAGCTCCTCGAGCAGGACCGTCACCTTCTGGCCGTTGGGCGTCGCTAGCGAGTAGAGCTGCAGCGGGTGCTTGCCCACCGGTAGCTCCTTGTCATGCGTCGCGCCGGACACCGGCCGGTTGATGCTGGCGAACTGGCCGCCGGTGGGTCGGCTCGGATTCCAGACCTTGGGCGGGACGTAATCGGTGGTCATGCCCGCGTGGATAGCACGCGCGCGGTGATCAGCTCTCGTGCTGGAGCTTCGAGTGGTGCCGGCTGTAGCCGAAGTAGATCACCAGGCCGATCGCGAGCCACACGCCGAGCCGGAGCCAGTTGGGCCAGCCCAGGCCGAAGATCATCGCGGCGTTGACGACCACGCCGAGGATCGGCACGAGCGGGACCAGCGGGGTGCGGAACTGGCGCGGCGCCTCGGGGTTGCGGACGCGCAGCACCCAGGTGCCGGCGCTGACCAGCATGAACGCGAACAGGGTGCCGATCGAGGTCATGTCGCCGACGATGTCCTCGGGCACGAACCCGGCGAAGATGCCGACGAAGCCGAAGAACAGGAGGTTCGACTTGTACGGCGTGCGGTATTTGGCGTGGACGTCGCTGAACACCTTGGGCACCAGGCCGTCGCGGCTCATCGAGAAGAACACGCGCGACTGGCCCATCAGCATGACGAGGATGACCGACGAAAACCCGGCGAGGATCGCGATGGTCACGGCCTTGGCCAGCCAGCCGAAGCCCGGCATGTGCTGCATGATCGCGTAGACGACCGAGGCCTCGTGGCCGCTGTGGCGGAAGTCGTCGACCGGCGCGATGCCGGTCAGCACGTGGGCGAACAGGATGTAGAGCACGGTGCAGATCGCCAGCGAGCCGAGGATGCCGATCGGCATGTCGCGCTTGGGGTTGACCGACTCCTGCGCCGCGGTCGACACCGCGTCGAAGCCGATGA
>DASWOO010000970.1:0-2036 GCA_036404335.1 Kofleriaceae bacterium | reverse complement strand
GCTGGTCGCGGCGGTGGTCGAGCGCGGCTGGGCCACCGCCGCGCAGGCCGAGCTGGCGCGCCACGTGCCGGTCGCCGGCGACGTGTGCGTCGAGGCCGACTCGGCCGGCCACACCGACGCCGGCAATGCCTACGTGCTGATGCCGGCGATGCGCGCGCTCGCGGCGCGGCTGAGCGCCGCGCACGGCTACGCGACGCCGGTGCGGGTCGGCGCCGCGGGCGGCATCGGCACGCCCGACGCCGCGCTCGCCGCGTTCATGCTGGGCGCCGACTTCATCACCACCGGCTCGATCAACCAGTGCACCGTCGAGGCCGGGACCAGCGACGCGGTCAAGGATCTGCTGCAGGACCTCGGCGTCCACGACACCGCCTACGCGCCGTCGGGCGACATGTTCGAGGTCGGGGCCCGGATGCAGGTGGTCAAGAAGGGCGTGCTGTTCCCGGCGCGGGCGCAGAAGCTGTACGAGCTCTACCAGCGCCACGCCGGGATCGACGAGCTCGACCCCCGGACCCGCGGCCAGCTCGAGGATCGCTACTTCCGGCGCTCGCTCGCCGCGGTGTGGGACGAGACCCGCGCCTATCTCGCGAGCCGGCACCCCGCGCGGCTGGCCGCGATCGAGCGCAGCCCCAAGCAGCAGCTGGCCGCGATCTTCCGCTGGTACTTCGTGCACTCGACGCGGGTCGCGCTGGCGGGGAGCGCCGATCACCGGGTCGACTACCAGATCCACTGCGGCCCCGCGCTCGGCGCGTTCAACGCCTGGGTGCGCGGCACGCCGCTCGAGCCGTGGCGCGCGCGGCACGTCGCGGCGATCGCCGATCAGCTGATGCGCGGCACCGCGGTGCTGCTCGACGAACGGTTCGCGCGGATCCACGGCACACCGCAAGGAGTCAGGGCATGAAGTCGGTCTACGTGTTCCCGGGGCAGGGCTCGCAGCGTCGCGGCATGGGCGCCGGGCTGTTCGAACGGTTCCCCGCGCTGGTCGCCGAGGCCAGCGCGGTGCTGGGCTACTCGCTCGCCGAGCTGTGCCTCGAGGATCCGCAGCGCGTGCTCGGCCAGACCGAGTACACCCAGCCCGCGCTGTACGCGGTCAGCGCGCTGACCTACCTCGACCGGCTGCGCGGCGGCGAGCCGGCGCCGGACTTCGTCGCGGGCCACAGCCTGGGCGAGTACGGCGCGCTGTTCGCGGCCGGCGCGTTCGACTTCGCGACCGGGCTGCGCCTGGTCCAGCACCGCGGCGCGCTGATGAGCCGGGCGCCCCGCGGCGCGATGGCCGCGGTGGTCCACCTCGAGCTCGAGCGGGTGCGCGAGCTCCTCGCCGGCCTGGCGCTCCCGGGGATCGACGTCGCCAACATCAATTCGCGCACGCAGTGCATCCTGTCGGGCGCGTACGACGAGCTCAACGCGCCGGCGCTGCGCGAGGCGATGACCGCGGCCGGCGGCGCGTTCGTCCCGCTCAACGTCAGCGCGGCGTTCCACTCGCGGTGCATGGCCGGGGTGCAGGACGAGTTCGCGCGGTTCCTGACCACGATCACGCTCGCGCCGCTGCAGCGCACGGTGATCGCCAACTGCACGGCGCGGCCGTACCCGGTGACCGGCTACGCCGAGCTGCTGGCGCGGCAGATCGTGAGCCCGGTGCGCTGGTACGAGTCGATGTCGTGGCTGATCCACCACGGCCACCGCACGTTCCAGGAGCTCGGGCCGGGCAACGTGCTGAGCAAGCTGAGCGACAAGATCCTCGCCGAGCCGATGGCGATCGCGCCGGAGTCCACGCCCGCGCCGGCGATCGCGCCGCCCGCGCGCCGGGCCGGGCCGCGGCGGGTGTTCATGTACGGCGGGCAGGGCACACAGTACGTGCAGATGGGCCGCCAGCTGTACGACACCAGCGCCGTGTTCCGCACGGCGTTCGAGCGCGGCAGCGCCGCGTACGAGGCGATCTCGGGGCTGTCGCTGGTCGAGGCGGTCTATCCGGAGCGGGGGCCGGCCCGGGGGCCGGAGCGCGGGCCGGCCCGGGGTTCAGCGCGGCCGCTCGACGACAT
>DASWOO010000969.1:0-1856 GCA_036404335.1 Kofleriaceae bacterium | reverse complement strand
CCGCGAAGTCCGCGTACTGGATCGGGAGGTCCTCGAACGGCGAGGCCTCGTTCGCGCTGAACGCGGCGTACAGCGCGCTCAGCTCGCGGATGAACACGCCCAGCGACCAGCCGTCCGAGACGATGTGGTGCATGGCGATCTGGAGGACGAAGTCCTCGGCGCCGCACTTCATCAGCGTGGCGCGGACGAGCGGGCCGGTGGTCAGGTCGAACGGCCGGCGGGTCTCGCGCGTGGCGAGCTCGATCACGCGGTCCTCGCGCACCGCCTCGGGCAGGCCGCTGAGATCGTGCAGCGGGATGTCGAGCGCGAGGTGCGGCGCGATGACCTGCACCGGCCGGCCGTCGAGCTCGTGGAACGTCGTGCGCAGGGCCTCGTGGCGGCGCAGGATCTCGTTCATCGCGCGCTGCAGCGCGCCGACGTCGAGCGCGAGGCGCAGGCGGATGCAGCCCGGCACCGTGTAGGTCGAGCTGCCCGGCTCGAGCTGCTCGAAGAACCACATGCGCTGCTGCGGGAAGGACAGCGGCAGCGGCCGCTCGCGCGACACGCGCGGGATCGGCAGCGACGCGCTGCTGGTCGCGACCGGCGCGCGCTCGAGGCACGCCGAGAGCAGGGAGATCGTCGCGTTCTCGAAGAACTGCTTGAGCGGCAGCTCGAGGCTCAGCACCTCGCGCAGCCGCGCGGCCACCTGCGTGGCCAGCAGCGAGTGGCCGCCGAGGTCGAAGAAGTTATCGTCGACGCCGATCTGGGAGAACCCGAGGTACTGGGACCAGACGGTCGCCAGCTTCTGCTCGGTGGGCGTGCGCGGCGCGACGTACGGCGGCAGGCCCTCCGGCCGCGTGGCCTGGCTGGTGTTGTTGTCCGGCTGGGTCTCGGGCGCGGGCGCCGCGGCCGCGATGCGGACCGAGCCGGCGGCCTCGAGCGCGAGCGCGCGGGCGTAGCAGGTCCGCAGCTCGGCGGCGCCGAGCGGCAGGGTGCCGGCGTCGACCAGCGCGATCTCGCCGTCGCACAAGCCCTGGAAGTGGATGGCGAGCCAGGCGTGATCGCTCTGGGTCTCCTGCGTGCGGACGGCGCGCTCGGCGGTGGCGGCGAGCGCCTCGCCCAGCACGCGCTCGAGGCCGGCCGCGCCGGCGGGCTCGGCGCTCTGCACGAGGCAGAAGCCGACCGACAGCTCGGCCAGGAGCTCGCCCACGACGCCGACGAGCTCCAGCTGCTGCGCGACGTGCTCGGCGCACGCCGCCGCGCTCGCGGGCGCCGCGGAGGCGAGCGTGATCACCGCGCCCTCGAGGCGCTGGCCGCGTAAGGCGGCGGCGACGCCGGCGCGATCGAGGCGGACCAGCTCCGCGCCGGCCTCCTCGAGCTGCCGGGCGCGCGCCGCGTCGACCTCGCCCACCACCAGCAGCTTGCTGCCGCGCTGCGCCGCCCAGGCGCGCGCGAACCACCAGCTCGGGCCGGTGAGATCGCCCCACAGCAGGTAGCTGCCGGCGGCGGGGACCAGGGTGCTGGCCGGGGCCGACTCGGTCGCGACCGTCCAGCGCTGCTTGCCGCGATAGGCCACGCGCGCGTCGTCGCGCGACAGCTCGCCGCACAGCTGCTCGGCGCGGCGGCCGACCATCGCGCCGGTGACGGCGCCGGTGTCGATGAACCGGACGCGGCCCGGGTAGCAGCCGCGCACGCCGAACAGCAGCGCGGCCTCGGGATCGAGCGCCTCGTCGCCGGAGGGCGACTCGAAGCCCTTGCCCACGACCAGGAGCTCGGGCGCCGCGCCGTCCGCCCGGCTCTCGCCCAGCGCGACGAGCGCGGTCAGATCGGCGGCGTGCTCGCTCGCCAGGTAGACGACGCGGGCCGGCTCGTCGCCG
>DASWOO010000968.1:0-4774 GCA_036404335.1 Kofleriaceae bacterium | reverse complement strand
CCGGTCGCGCAGATCTTGATGACCTGCGCGCCGTACTTGTGGAGCTGGCGGACCATCTGCCGGCCGGCGAGCGGGCTGTCGATCACCGCGGGGCCCTTCTGGTTCATGCTCGGCGGGAAGAACGTCTCGTCGCAGTGGCCGCCGGTCGCGCCGATCGCGTAGGTCGCCGTGGTGATCCGCGGCCCGGGCACGAACCCGCCGTCGATCGCCTGGCGCAGGCCGACGTCGTCGTAGTTGTGCGCGCCGACGTTGCGCACGGTGGTGAACCCGGCCTCGAGCGTGCGCCGGGCGTGCTCGACCGAGAGCACCGACCAGAACGCGTCGCTGTAGAGCAGGGCGTTGTAGCCGGAGAACAGCGGCGACGCCGTCAGGTGGACGTGCATGTCGATCAGGCCCGGCAGCAGGGTGACGCCGGGCAGGTCGACCCGGGTCGCGCCGCCAGGGACCGCGTCGCCTTGCTTGCCGACCCGCGTGATCTTGCCATCGACGATGATCACCAGCGGCCGGTCGAGCTGCTTGCCGCTCGCGACGTCGAGCAGCTTGTCGGCGGTCACGGCGACCGTGTTGGCGACCGCGGGCGGCGCGGCGAACAGGGCCACGGCGGCCAGGCACAGGGCGGACGAGCGCATGGCCGGCGAAGCTAGCACGCGGCCCGGTCGCGCTTATTGCGGACAAAATTTATCCATGATACCTCCCGGGCATGAAGCTCGGAGATGGCGTCGAGCAGGCCATCCACTGCGTGGCGATCCTCGCCGGCCTGCCGCCCGACGGCCTGCTCGCCGCCGCGGCGCTCGCCGAGTTCCACGGCGTGTCGCCGAGCTATCTGCTCAAGCACCTGCAGGCCCTGTCCAGCGCCGGCATCCTCGCCGCGGTCCCGGGCAAGGCGGGCGGCTACCGGCTGGCGCGTCCCGCCGATCGGATCACGCTGCTCGACATCGTCACCGCGGTCGAAGGCCCCGAGCCGGCGTTCCGCTGCGCCGAGATCCGCCAGCGCGGCCCGAGCCCGCTGCCCCGGCCGACCCGACCCTGCGAGATCAACGCCGCCATGCAGCGCGCCGAGCAGGCCTACCGGCGCGAGCTCGCCAGCGTCACGATCGCCCAGCTCGGCGAGGACGTCGCCGCCCACGATCCCCAGGGCCGCATCGCCGCGCGATGCGCCGCCTTCTTCACCATCCGCACGCGCTGATCGCCCCTCAAGGAGAGTCCCATGCATGCTCGTCTCGAACCCGGCAAGCTCGCCCCCGATGCCTACCGCGCCGTCGCCGCCCTCGAACAATACGTCCAGGGCTCGGGCCTGCCGCACCGCCTGATCCACCTGCTCAAGCTCCGCGCCTCGCAGCTCAACGGTTGCGCCTACTGCGTCGACTTGCACACCAAGGAGGCCCGCAAGGACGGCCTGTCCGAGCAGTGGATCGCCCTGATCGCCGCCTGGCACGAGTCGCCGGTGTTCACGCCCGAGGAGCGCGCCGTCCTCGCCTGGACCGAGTCGCTCACCAACCTGCCGCAGACCCGCGCCCCCGACGCCGACTTCGCCCCGCTCCGCGAGCACTTCACCGACGAGCAGATCGTCAAGCTCACCGTCGCGATCGGCACGATCAACATCTGGAACCGCATCGCCGTCGGCTTCCGCCTGCAGCACCCGATCGACAAGTAACCCGGCGGCAAGGCTTGATCAGGTGGTCGATGGTGACGTTTTGCTGGTCGCTCGTGCCAGCGCCATCCGCATCGCCCAGGCCTCCACGTCGCCGAGTTGCCAGGGGTGGACACCGGAGACGAAGCGGAACTGCATCATGCCTCGTTCGTTCTGACCCACCATCACGACGGTCGTGACACCGACCACGTCCAGATAAACGGTCGCAACTCCTGGTTCGGGACAGTCGCGTTCGACTCGCACGATCTCGATCGCCACCGGCGGGTCCGCTTCGTGAGCTTCGGCGCCCTGGTAAAACAGCGGCCAATATTGCAGCTCATCAGTGACTACGCTGGCCGACAGATCCAGCGGGAGCCTGACGGCCTCGCCTCGATAAGCCTGGATCATGACATCGAATATCGCCCGTTGCGGTCGGATCAAACAGTCTAGCTCGCGCGGCATTTTTACAAACCCGATGATCATATCCATCATCGAAAGATCGATCACGAGCGTTCTTCGCCGTGGCCCGAGCTGGAGCTCGGCGGTCACATGGTCCCCATCGACTTCGATCGACTCGATCAGCAGGCTCGGGGGGAAGCTCATTGGGTCTTCTCGAGGAATGATAGCACTGCGTGGCCGATGGGCCGCATGGCGCTCAGTTCATCAGGCGTGATGATTGTGGACATCCGTTCGCCGGGGTCTCGGATCATGAACCGATCATCCGGTGTCACGCTGTCGATGATGATCCAGTGGTCGGCGCCGTGAACGCGTAAGATGATCGATGCCTGTGTAGCTTTGAGGTAGCCCCTTAAATGAGTGAGCAAGCTGGAGGGTGTCGAGAGGTCTTGTGGCAGATTTCCCCCGATCCACTTGCGGCCAGGAATCGGGGCGAGCTCCTTCATCGCCGCCAGGAGCCCGTCTGTATGAAAGCCACCGGGGCGCTGCCGACCTTGGTCTGACCCCATCTGTGACGCAGCTTTGAAGTGTGATGTTGCAGCAAGCTCCTGTTGGTCAATGTCGACGCCTAGCCGACGCGCCGACATCTCGCCGCATGCAGCACCGCACCAGTCGGGCTCCCGTTGCTGCACGTGCGCGAACGGGTTGTCGGGCGCTGGCTTGCCGACGCTCGGGCGCGGGGCCTTCGGCTTACGGGCGCCGCCTGGCGGTTCTAATGCGACTGGCTCGGTGAGCTTCGCGCTGGAATACGGGTCCGATGCTGTGCCCGAAGGCCCGCTGTTGCGGCGGGGCAGTGGGGTCGCGGCCTCGTCGACCTGGCGGAGGACCTGGCGGATGTTGGCGAGGCGCTGGCGGGCGCCGGCGAGGTCGGGGGGCGGCTCGGGGGTGCCAGAGGCAGGGCCGGGGCGAGGCGAGGAGGGGTGCAGGGCGGTCTGCACGTGCATGTAGTCGGTGAGGATCTGGAGGAGGAAGAGCCAGCGGCCCTGCGGGTCGTTGAGCGGCGCCCAGAAGGCTGCCAGGCCGCCTTCGCCCAGCTGGATGCCGTAGCCGAGCAGGGCTTCGGAGGCGGCGAGGGCGGCGGCCGGGTTGGCGAGGGACCAGAGCGAGATGCGGGTGGCGGCGGTGCGGGCGGCGAAGGCGAGCAGGGGCGCCTCGGCGGCGGCGAGGGCGAGGACGGCGGGCGAGGCGAGGGCGGCGGCGGCGCCGGTGGCGACCCGGCCGCTGACGCGGCCGAGCTCGCGCAAGGTGGGGGCATCCTTGGCCTGGCCGGTGAGGAAGCGGATCGGCTCGGCGCCGGCGCGGAAGCGCAGGACGAGCTCGTCGGTGCGGACGATGGTGCCCAGGGTGAGGCGCTGGCGCCAGGTGCGGATCGCCGTCTCGGCCATGTCGAGCGCGGCCTGGCCGGCGAGGTTGCCGGCGCCGAATTGCGCGAGGCGGCCCTGGTGATCGTTGAGCTGGCCCAGCCGCGCTTCGAGGGGCGCGAGCAGCGCGAAGACCTGCGCGCGGGCGGCGCTGTCGCCCTGGACGGCGCGCTCGGTGACCGACTGTGCGGCGAGCACCGATACGAGCATGTCGTCGTAGCTCGCGCCGCCGGACGCGGCCGCGCTGGATATTTGCGGCAGCGCGTCGACGAGCGAGCGCTTGCCGGGGGCGAGCGGAGCCGACGCCGGTCCGGCGGCATCCTCGACCAGGCTGCGGCCGCCGGGCTTGCTCTCGAGTCCTGGCACCGCTCCTCTATCGGCCGAGCGGCGTGTGGGTTGCGCGGAACCTCGCGCGCGGCTAACGGGAGAACCGCAGCGCGCGATCGGTGACCCGGCCAAACGTCGTCGACCCCCAGTCGAGCAGATAATTCTGCCGCAGGTACCACGGGGCGCGGGTGCCCTGCTGCGGCAGGTTGCCGGCGGCGCGCTGGACGTAGCCCGAGGCGAGATCGAGCACCGGGCGGCGGCCCTGATCGTCGGGGCCGGCGATCGGCGTGACATGGGTGTAGCCGCGCCGCGCCATGTGGTTGAGCAGCCGGCAGACGTTGCGCGACGACAGATCGGCGCGCAGGGTCCACGACGCGTTGGTGTAGCCCACGCACCACGCGAGGTTGGGCACGCCGGCGAGCATCATGCCCTTGTAGACCAGCGTCTCGCCCGGGGCGAGGCCGCGACCGTCGACCGACAGCGCGATGCCGCCCCACGGCAGCAGCTCGAGCCCGGTGGCGGTGACGATCAGCTCGGCGTCGAGCTGCTGGCCGCCCGTCGTCCGGATCCCGGACGCGGTGACCTCGGCGATCGTGTCGGTGACGACCGACGCCTTGCCCGACCGCATCGCCTTGAAGAAGTCGCCCTCGGGCACGACGCACAGCCGCTCGTCCCACGGGTCGTAGCGCGGCGTGAAGTCGCGCTGCATCGGATAATCGGCCGGCAGGAGCTTGGCGATCTGCCCGCGCAGCAGCCTGGCGGCGGCCTTGGGGAACCGGCGGCAGAACTGATAGAACGCCAGGCCGAGCGTGGCGTTGCGGCCGCGGATCACGCGATGCGCGAGCCCGGCTGGCAGCTTGGCGCGCAGCCAGTCGGCGAGCTTGTCGGCCTCGGGCCGCGCCAGAAAATACGTTGGCGAGCGCTGCAGCATCGTCACGTGCGCGGCGCGCTCGGCGATCGCCGGCACGATCGTCACGGCGGTCGCGCCGCTGCCGATCAC
>DASWOO010000967.1:0-2921 GCA_036404335.1 Kofleriaceae bacterium | reverse complement strand
CCCGCACGGCGAGATCGTCGAGATGAACCGCCGGGTCGCCGAGAGCGACCTGACGATCTACGTCAACCTCAACTTCGTGCCGATGAACGGCGGCAACAAGTCGATGGCGGTCGGGCTGTGCGGCTACGAGAGCCTCAAGGCGCATCACACACCGCACGGCATCGTCCAGTCCAACTCGTTCATGGACCCGCCGAAGTCGTACCTGTCGCACTCGTTCAAGCGCCAGGGCGACCTGGTCGAGAAGACGCTGAAGGTCTTCCACATCGAGACCGTGCTCAACAACCGCGCGTTCGACGGTCCGCTCGACTTCCTCTGCAAGAACGAGGATGACTTCACCGAGACCGACCGCCTGAAGTACCAGGCGATGAAGTGGACGCTCGACAAGCTGCCGTTCGCCGCGCGCCGCGAGATCTTCATGCGCACGCCGGCCGCGTACGAGATGATCGGCTGCTACGCCGGCGCGTGCGATCCGACGCACGACCGGACGCTCGCCAAGCAGAACGAGCAGAACGTCGTCGAGGTCGATGGCCCGGCCGACATCCTGCTGTTCGGCGTGCCGTACATCTCCCCGTACAACGTCAACTCCAAGGCGCTGAACCCGCTGCTCGTGCAGGTCATGGCGCTCGGCTACTTCTATCACATGTACCGGAACCAGCCGATCCTGCGCGAGGGCGGGGTGCTGATCCTGACCCACCCGTGCTCGGACAAGTTCGATCCGGTGCACCACCCGAGCTACATCGAGTTCTTCAACCGCGTGCTGACCGAGACCACGGACAGCTACACGATCGAGAAGAAGTACCAGGACGAGCTGGCGTACAACCCGAGCTACATCGAGATGTACCGGCGCGGCAACGCCTACCACGGCGCGCACCCGTGCTTCATGTGGTACTGGGGCCAGCGCGGCCGCGAGAAGACCAGCCGGGTGATCGTCGTCGGCGCGGACAACGCGACGGTGCCGGCGATCATGGGCTGGGAGACCGCCGGTTCGATCGCCGAGGCAATCTCGATGGCGCGCGGCACGATGGGGCGCAGCGCGCAGATCACGATGCTGCACCACCCGCCGTACATGATCAGCGACGTGATGTGATGGCGCCGCACGGACACGAACACGGACACGGCAGCGGCTATCCGGCCGACACCGAGCAGGCGTGGGGCCTCCACGGCGCCGCGCCCTGGCCCGACGCCAAGCGCGGCGTGCCGCTGCCGCCGCTGCGGGAACGCGACGCGCGGGCGGACAGGCCGCGGCTCGACGTCGGCCAGATCTTCGACGGCAAGAACCTGATGCTGATCGGCTCGACCGGCTTCGTCGGCAAGGTCGCGCTGTCGATGCTGCTGCATCGCTACCCCAACGTCGGCCGGATCTACTGCCTGGTCCGGCCGGGCGCGGGCAACACCGCCGACGAGCGGTTCTACAAGAAGGTCGCCTCGTCGCAGGTGTTCGACCCGGTCCGCGAGGTCCACGGCGACGAGTTCGAGCCGTTCCTGCGCAGCAAGATCGTCGCGGTCGCCGGCGACATCGGCCGGCCGTTCTGCAACTTCACCGACGCCCAGTTCGCCCAGTTCGCGACCGACGGCGGGCTGCACGCGATCATCAACAGCGCCGGCCTGGTGTCGTTCGCGCCGTCGCTCGAGAGCGCGATCCGGATCAACGCGCTCGGCGCCAAGAACGTGCTCGACGCCGCCCGCAAGGCCGGCGCCCGGCTGTGCCACGTCTCGACCTGCTTCGTCGCCGGCCGGCGCGACGGTGACGTCTGGGAGGACGAGCCGGTGATCGGCTACTTCCCGCGCGCCGAGGGCCGGGAGGCGCGGGTCAGCGGCGACGACAAGTCCGAGTTGATCGACCGCGACTTCGACCCGGTGGCCGAGATCGCCGATTGCCAGAAGGTGATCGAGCAGGTCCGCGAGCGATCCAACGATCGCCAGCACATCTCGCAGTTCCGCGAGAAGGGCGCCGAGTCGCTGCGCACCCAGCGCCGCGATCCCGACGACGAGAACGACCTCAAGATCGCCGTCGCCCGCGAGCGCAAGATCTGGATGAACGACGTCCTGACCAAGCTCGGCATGGAGCGCGCCGAGCACTGGGGCTGGACCAACACGTACACGTACACCAAGTCGCTGGGCGAGCAGATCATCCTGTCGGACACGGAGGTCAAGGCGACCATCGTCCGCCCGGCGATCGTCGAGAGCGCGATCCGCTACCCGTTCCCGGGCTGGAACGAGGGTTTCAACACCACCGCGCCGCTGATGTACCTGATGCTCAAGGGCCACCGCGCGGTGCCGACCGGCGAGGACACGGCGCTCGACATCATCCCGGTCGACTTCATCGCCAGCGGCATGCTGCTCGCGACCGCGGCGCTGCTCGCCGGCGAGCACGAGTCGATCTACCAGCTGGGCTCGAGCGACGTGAACCGGGTGTCCAGCCGCCGGGTCACCGAGCTGACCGGGCTCGCGGTGCGCCAGGTGTATCGCGACAAGGCCGATCGCGGGGAGGACGAGCTGCGCTCGCGGATCCGCGCGCGGCTCGAGTCGCGGCCGGTCCGGTTCGCCCACTTCGACCGGTGGTCGGCGCCGATGCTCAAGCGGATCGCCGACCGGCTGATCACGACGATCGACGACAAGCTGCCGCGCTGGGGCGCGCCCCGGCTCGAGGCGCTCGCCGAGCGCGCGCGCGACGAGCTGGTCAAGATCTCGACGTTCACCGGCCAGGTGAAGGATCTGGTCGAGCTGTTCAAGCCGTTCACCTCGGATCACGACATCAGCTTCCGCTGCGACCAGACCCGGGCGCTGTGGGCGCGGGTCACGCTCGCGGATCAGGACAAGCTCTTGTGGGCGCCGCACCTGATCGACTGGCGCCGGTACTGGCTCGAGACCCACTTCCCGGGCCTGCAGAAGTGGACGTTCGACAAGCTCGACGAGGAGTT